>JACQNA010000091.1 GCA_016203335.1 Candidatus Woesearchaeota archaeon | reverse complement strand
ATACGCCAGTTTGCCGCCTACCTCCAGTCCGGCGGCAAGACGATCCCTGGAGCATCGCTCCAGGATCTTGTTCCGGATGGACGCAAGCTCAAGGACATCTTGTCCTACAAGATATTGAAACAGGATGATGCAGAAAAATATCATGATGCAGAAAAAAATTAAAAAGAAAAAAGAGTAAAACACCGCGATACAACGGAGGAACAAACCATGGCAAGATCAAAAGCGATAGGAATCGATTTAGGGACAACTTTTTCAGCAGTAGCCATTCTTGAGGCAGGGAAGCCGGTGATCATCCCGAACGCTGAAGGCGACCGGACAACGCCAAGCGTCGTCACCATCAAGGACGGCGACCGCGTCGTCGGAAAAGTCGCGCGGAACCAGGCCATCATCAGCCCGGCAAACACCGTGCGGAGCATCAAGCGCCACATGGGCGACAAGGATTTCAAGATCACCATCGATGATAATTCGTACAGCCCGCAGGAGATCAGCGCGATGATCCTGCAGAAGCTCAAGCAGGACGCCGAAGCCTATCTCAGCCATCCGGTGAAAGACGCCGTCATCACCGTTCCAGCCTATTTTAATGACTCTCAGCGCCAGGCAACGAAGGATGCGGGAAAGATAGCCGGGCTGAACGTGCTCCGCATCATCAACGAGCCGACAGCAGCATCGCTCGCATACGGCATTGACAAGTCCCAGGCGCACACCATTATGGTGTTTGATTTTGGAGGCGGCACATTCGACGTCTCTATCCTGGAGTTAGACGACGGTGTTTTTGAAGTAAAGGCGACAGCAGGCAACAACCATCTCGGCGGAGATGACATTGATGACCTCCTGATTGAATGGATGGCAAAGCAGTTCAAGAAAGAGCAGGGGATTGACCTCCGCGAGGACAAGGTCGCATTGCAGCGCCTGAAAGAGGCTGCGGAAAAGGCAAAGATTGAGCTCAGCGCGGCGCAGAAGGCAGCCATCAACCTGCCGTTTATCAGTGCAGCGTCAGGCAATCCCAAGCACCTCACCATGGAGCTCACCCGGGCAAAGCTTGAGGAGATGATTGATCCGATTCTCGACAAGCTGCGAGGGCCGACCGAGCAGGCATTGAGGGATGCGAAGATGTCCAAAGATAATATTGACAAGATTGTCTTGGTGGGCGGCTCAACCAGGATTCCTGCTGTCCAGCGCCTGGTGAAGGAGATCACCGGCAAGGAAGGGGACAAGTCAGTGAACCCTGATGAGGCAGTCGCATTGGGAGCAGCAATCCAGGCAGGGATCATTGGCGGCGAGATCAAGGATGTCTTGTTGCTTGATGTCACTCCATTGAGCCTGGGGATTGAGACCTTGGGAGGGGTGATGACCAGGCTGATTGAGCGGAATACGACCATTCCCACAAAGAAATCGCAGGTGTTCAGCACAGCGTCAGACAGCCAGCCCGCAGTCACCATCAATGTGCTGCAGGGTGAGCGCCCCATGGCAGCAGACAACAAGTCATTGGGCAGGTTTGACCTGGTAGGGATTCCTCCGGCGCCAAGGGGAGTTCCGCAGATCGAGGTGACCTTTGACATTGATGCCAATGGGATTGTCAATGTCTCTGCAAAGGATCTCGGCACTGGCAAGGAGCAGAAGATTACAGTTACCGGAGGCAGCAAGCTGCCGGAAGACGAGCTTAAGCGGATGCAGGGAGAAGCGGAAGAGTACGCGGAGCAGGATAAGCGGAAGCTTGAGGAAGTGCAGGCGGTAAACGAAGCAGACACGCTTGTCTACAGCACCGAAAAGCTGCTGAAGGAGAATGCAGACAAGTTTGATGAGGGGAAAGCCAAGTCAGCCCAGAAAAAGCTGGATGAGCTGAAATCCCTGCTCAAGGCAGAGCAGAAAGACGCCAAGAGCATCAGGAAGCTGATGGAGGACGTCAGCCAGCAGGTCCAGGCCATGAGTGTAGAGCTCTACCAGCGCGCCCAGGGCAGCAGGAAGGCAGAGAAAGCAGAGAAAGGGGCTGAAAAGCAAAAGCACGATGAAGATGTCGTTGATGCGGATTACAAGGTAGAGGATGAGAAATAAAGAGGTGGGCCAGGCGCAGACGCCATGATATGGCAAAAGACTACTACAGGATCCTCGGCGTAAGCAAAGAGGCAACAACAGAGGAGATTAAGAAAGCATACAAGAAGCTTGCCCGTCAGTATCACCCGGATAATAAGGAGACAGGGAACGAGGAAAGGTTCAAGGAGATTAATGAGGCGGCAGCCGTGCTCGCTGATACAGACAAGCGCGGCCAGTATGACCAGTTCGGCGACGCTGATGCATTCAAGCGCTCCTCAGGGTTCTCAGGATATGACTTTTCTGAAGCCGGATTCGGCGATTTTGCCAGCTTTGATTTCGGAGACATCTTTGACCGCTTTTTTGGGGGCGGAGTTTCCGGGTTTTCGCGGGGGAGCAGAAGAGGGAGGGATCTCCGCGCAGAGATAGAGATATCGCTGGAAGAGGTCGCCAGCGGCGTCACCAAGAATCTCGTGATTGCAAAGCTGGATGCGTGCAGCAGGTGCGAGGGAACCGGCGCGCAGTCCGGCAGCGACGTGGTACGGTGCCCGGACTGCCATGGCTCAGGAACGCTCAAGCAGGCAAGGAGGACGCCATTCGGGATATTTGCAACCAGCAGCCCGTGCAGGAGATGCGAGGGCAGCGGTGAAGTTGTCGAGCATCCCTGTGAGATGTGCGACGGCACCGGCCAACTGGAGAAAGAAAAGAAAATACAGGTAAAAGTGCCTGCTGGCGTCGAAAACGGGATGAAGCTCCGTATTGCTGGAGAGGGCGAAGCAGGGGAGCGCGGAACCCCCGCAGGAGATTTGTATATTATTGTCCACGTCAAGGAGCACGGGCAATTCACGCGGAAGGGAAATGACATCCATGTTGAAGCGCCGATCTCTGTTGTGCAGGCCATGCTCGGCGACGAGATTGAGGTTCCCACCCTCAACGGAACCGCAGTCCTTAGGATTCCGCCAGGCACGCAGCCAGGGACGGTCTTCCGCATGAAAGGCAGGGGGCTGCCGAGCATGCACGGCTACGGCGAGGGAAGCGAGTTTGTCCGGATAGATGTAGAGATTCCCAAAAGCCTGAGCAGGCGGCAGAAGGAGCTGCTCAAAGAGTTCGCTGAGGCGTCAAAGGACAAGGGATTGTTCAGGCGGATGTTTGAGTGAAAGCGATATCCTGCTGAACAGCAGGTTGCATCGGTTGCAGAAAAAGAGCGCTATATTGTTCCCCAGGACATCATTCCCGCAGATAGGGCACCCCTTGGTGATTCTCACTATCCGCTCCATAGGCCAGGTGGCAGAGGGGCAAAGCAGTGTCTTTTATAGGTTTGGGATAAAGCGAGTATTCGAATAAGTAAAATACTGTTTGACAAGATATTCTATTCAGCGCCATAGGCGGCGGTGTGACGGCTTCGCCTATGAGACACCCCGAGGGGGCATCCCCCGTCTCATCGCACGCCGCCATGGCGCAGACCAGCCGGGGGACGGTTCAGGCTCGGCATGAACCGCCGAACGAGCGAAGTGAGTGAGAGTGCCCCATCCGGGGTGGCTGGTAAGGCAACGCAGTTGCCCGTCTGCCGCCATGATGGCGGCGTGCAGTGTTGAATAGAAGAAATATCAGAATATAATCATCCAATTAAGGCATAACCTATAAATACCCCCTCCTGGTTGCAGATTTATGCCCTTTATCTCTACCTGCTCCATCACCAGCAACAGGGATTTCTATGGTGTATTGGAGCGCTACGGCAAGCTGGGCATTGCCGATATTGAGCTCGGCTCTGCCCACCAGTACATCGGTGGCCTCAGCAGGTTGTTCAGATTCCAGAAAGAGCATAGTGCCAATTTTGTGATCCATGCCTTTTTCCCGCCATTGAAAAAGCCCTTCTTTGTGAACTTCAGCTCGCAGGATGAGGCAGTCAGGAAGAAATCAATCGCGATTGCAAAGAACGCAGTTGACCTGTGCAGGAAGCTGGATGCGAAACTGCACACCACTCATTCCGGGTTTTGGTGCGATGTGGGAAAGGGAGGAAAGCCATTGTCTGCAAAGTGCACAAAAGAGCAGGCGGAGCAGGCATTGCAGGAATCGCTCATCGAGGTGTGCGACTATGCGCAGCGCGCTGAGGTGGAGATCGCTATCGAGACCATGCTGGAGCATTCCTATTTCTATCACGCAGATGCATTCATTCCCCTGCTCAAGTCCCTCAAGCTCAAGAACCTCAGCGTTCTCCTGGACACGGGCCACCTGAAGGCAAGCTGCACCCGCCATCATCTGGATTTTAAAGAACAGCTCAGGAAACTCAAGCCGCATATCAAGGCAATGCACCTGCAGGAGAACTCCGGAAAGGGGATTGATGAGCACCTTCCGATTACCAATACCGAGATGCTGGAGCGCTTGGGAAAGCCATTCCTTCAGAAGATTGCCATAACCCTGGAAGGCCAGAACAACTGGACAGCAGAGCAGATTCTCAAAGGAAAACAGATTGTTGATGAGTATCTGCAGTGATATATGTTGATATAGATATTAAAATCTCTATGTCTGATGTTTATAATCTTTAAATAGAAGCAGGAGCGCCACTAAGAGAAAGGTGGACTGATGAAAGCAACGCCGTGGATTATTCCCGTAGTGGCTGTCTTTTCCCTATTTCTCGTCTCCTGCAGCTACATCAGCCAGTTCCAGAAGAATCCTGCTGGTGAGGAATCGCCGTTGGCAGGCATCATTAATGAGGATATTGGGCTGCCTGCGCCAGAGCAGGAAACGAAGCAGCAGGAGCAGGCAGGGAATAACGCACCACAGGAAGCGCAGGGCAAGTTTACGGTGATGGAGGGCGAAACTGTCAAGCTCCGCCCCAGGGCAACTGACCCTGATGAGGACGCATTAGCCTACCGCTTCTCCTATCCGTTGGACCAAGAAGGCGAGTGGCAGACCAAGCAGGGGGATGCGGGAGAATATCCGGTAACAGTAACGGTTTCCGACGGAAAGTCATCAGCAGTACGCCAGGTCATCATTATCGTAAAGCCGCTCAACAGCCCGCCGGTGCTGGAGGTTGTTTCCGAGATGGTGGTTCCTGAGGGAAGCACGGTGCTTATTGACGCGCAGGCAACAGACCCGGACAACGATACCGTAAAGATAACATACAGCGGATGGATGGCAAACAGGAGCAAGGCGACAGGCTACCAGGATGCCGGCACCTATACGGTAATTGTCACTGCATCTGATGGCAAGGTATCGGTCAGCAAAGATATACTTATTACCATAACCGATGTCAACCGGCCTCCAGTGATTGAAAGCATCGGGATCGAATGAGCAAGGCAACAGCAATGAGGCAGCTGGTCATCATGCTGACACTTCTTCTTTCAGCTGCTGCTGCCCAGGATGCTGCCCAGGGCTTTACCTTGAGCGAGGGCGACCTGCTCAAGCTGCGCTTAAAGGCAGTTGATGAGGACGGCGACCGGCTGTCCTACACATTTACTCCGCCGCTCAATGAGAGCGGAGAATGGCAGACCGGGATCGGTGATGCAGGAGAATATCCGGTCACCATAACAGTATCTGACGGAAAATCAGAGGTTACCCAGGACATCATCATCCGTGTCCAGCCAGCTCCAGCAGCAGCTCAGCTTCCACCTCCAGTGCAGGAGCCGGTGCAGGAAGCAAGGCAACAGCCAGAGGAAAAACAGAACCATCCGCCGGAGCTTGAGCCTCTCGCAGACATAGCGGTTACCGAGGGTGAAAAAGTCAGGATTCGTCCAAAGGCAATGGATGGGGACAATGATAAGATTACCATCACCTACTCCGGCATCGTGGATGAAGATGGGGAGTGGCAGACCAGGGAAAATGATGCTGGAGAGTATCAGGTTACTGTTGTTGCCAGTGACGGCAAGGACTCTGTCTGGCAGGTGGTGAAGGTTACTGTAAACAGGAAGCGGGATATTTTCCCTCCAGTCCCTCCGCAGGAAGCGCTCGAGGGCAGCGAACTGAGCATCACTCTTCCTGGGGAGCAGGGTGTGCAGTTTTCCCTGGGAAAAGAGATTTCCGGAGCAACGCTCAGCAGTAATGTGCTCCGATACCAGCCAGATGTCGCAGTGGTAGGGAAGAATCTCGTGGCAAAAGCCATCCAGCGGCTAGGCATTTCCTACACACCAACAAAAAAGGTAGTAATCCCGGTCCGCGCAGCGGCAAACGGGCTGGAAGAAGAGCAGGACATAGTGATAATGGTAAAAGATGCAAACCAGCAGCCTCTCTTGGAGATATCAGATGCCAACGGAACAGAGGGCCAGTGGATAGAGCTCGCTCCGGCTGTTGCTGACCCTGACGGAGACTGGCTCAGGGTGAGCTATGAGGGATGGATGCAGAGCGCGGGAAAGCAGGCAGGGTATGGGGATGCAGGAGACCATGTAGTCACCATTACTGTAAGCGATGGGCGTGCTGAAGTGCAGAAACAGATAACCGTGCATATCAGGGAAACCAGCCGCATGCCCAGTTTCCAGCAGCTCAAGTTTGTACGGGCAGCAGAGGGTGACAAGCTCGCGATTCCGCTCTATGCAGCAGATCCTGATAATGACCAGATAATGTTTTCCATCGCCCAGGGCCCGGCAGATGCGCGGATCGAGGGCTCGACATTATTCTGGGAGCCGGGTTTTGAGGTAACGAACAATAGAGATACGCCAAGCCTGCTTACTGCGCTGAAATACCTGGATTTCCGGCCGGGCAGGGAGATAGGGTTTACCGTTGCTGCAGTAGACAGCGCGCAGAACAGCGTTTCCCGCTCGTTTGCAGCAAGGATATATGACAAAAATCAGGAGCCCCGCATTATGAATATACAGCCCGCAGGGGACATCACTGTTGCGAAAGGGGCGCGGATAGTCTTCAGCGTGAATGCGGCGGATGGGGATGATGACGAATTAATCTACACCTGGATATTCGGGACATTTGACAAGCAGAGAGGAGGAAATGCCATTGCGCGGACGTTCACCAGCAGAGGAGTGAAGAAGATTCTTGTTAAGGTAAGCGACGGCGAGGCTTCTGTTTCTCGGGTGTGGAGAGTGAAAGTGATATAAAAAGGGATAAGCGAACAAATTGGTCCCATAACCTTTAAAAGCGCCCAGATATTCTCGAGAAATAAGGTAAAACATGAAACTCATCCTAGTGGAAGCACGCAGCGACGCCGACGTCATCTTCGACGAGAAATACCTCCGCCAGCTGCCGGAAAGGATAGGGATTATCACCACTGTCCAGCATGCGCATAAGATTAATGACGTGGTTGAATTCCTCAAAGCCAACGGCAAGCAGCCGATCATCCACAAAGGCAAGCAGGTGCATGCCGGCCAGCTCCTGGGCTGCGATGTAAGCAATGCCACAGCGATCGCAAATAAGGTTGATGCATTCCTCTACATCGGCTCCGGGCAGTTCCATCCCGTCGGCCTGGCATTGGAGGATGGTAAGGACATGTTCTGCTATGATCCGCTGAGCAGAGAGTTTACGAAGATGGACAGGGCAAGCATCGAAAAGATAAGGAAAAGAAAAAAAGGCGCATACATAAAGTTCCTTTCCGCAACAGATATCGGTGTATTGATAACATTAAAATCAGGCCAGTACAATCTTCCCAAGGCAATGATGCTCAAGAAGAGATACCCGGAAAAGAATTTCTATTTCCTTGTCGCAGATACGATAAGCTGGATGCAGCTAAACAACTTCACATTCATTGAATGTTTTGTCAACACCGCGTGCCCAAGAATTGCGGAAGATTTCTATACCGAAAAGCCGGTGGTGAATTACAGCGAGATTATGTAGAAATGGACAAGGTATTTCCGCGGGAAAATATCACCTCTCCAATCCCCTTCCCAACCATAAATGAAACGTCTGACAAAGCCCCGACAATGCTTTCAAAGAATCCCACCCGCTTCTGGTAAATAGAAAATGTCGCTTCTTCTCCCAAGTAATCCTCAACCGCAGCAATAACCTCCTGCTTGCCGCCCAGCTCATCAATCAGGCCAAGCTCCAGCGCCTGCTTTCCGGTGTAGAATATGCCTGTTCCCATCTGCTTGACATCCTCAACAGGCAGCCCTCTGTTTTCTGCCACGTCAGCAATAAAGTACTCATGCAGCTCATCAACTGCGGCCTGGAATAATCCGCGCTCTTCTGTGCTCAGCGGCTTGAACGGGCTGCCGATGTCCTTGTATTTCCCGCCGACAACACGCTCATACGTCACATTATAGTCCTGCAGCAGGCCAGAGAACTGCAGGTAGGATGCAAGCACCCCGATGCTGCCGGTGATGGAAAGAGGAGAGGCAACAATATGCTCAGTTGCTGAGGCAATCCAGTATGCCCCGGAAGTCCCCTGCTCCCGGATCCAGGCAACAGTATATGCATCAGTATTCTTAATCGCCTCTACAACCTCCTGCGAGGCAACCGCGCTTCCCCCGGGGCTGTTGATCTCAAATAAGATCACCTGGATGCGCGGATTCTCATCAGCCTCTTCAATGAGATGGACAAGATCCGATGATGAGGGCTGCCCGACCCCGAACAGCGACGGGCTGCTGTCCCCCACAATCGGCCCGGTAATTTCAATGACAGCCGTGTTCGCGCCAAGGGAAGTACCAGAGCTGAACAGGGAGATCAGGATGGCGATGCCGATGAAGAAAAGCACAATAATCCCAATCACAATACCTATGATCCACCGCCTGCCACCCCGTTTCATAAGGAGGAAGAGAAAAAGGAAATATATAAACATTTGGTTTCTCCAAACATTTATAAACAGCCCTCCATTCAGGAATCGGATGGATCGCCGAAAGCCGAAAAAGAATGAGCTGAGCGCGGAAGAGCAGTATCAGGAGGATATCCGGAGAGTAAAGCTGCCGAGAGGGAACCAAACATTAGGCATCCTGGAGCAGCGGGTTGGAGGCAGCAGGACCATTGTCCGCTGCCTGGATGGCAAGACCAGGAACTGCAGGATCCCCGGCAGGCTCAAGCGCAGGCTTTGGGTGCGGGAAGGCGACATTGTCTTAATTGAGCCGTGGGAGCACGGCGGCGATGAAAAGGGGGATCTCGTCTTCAAGTACAAGCCAACGCAGGTAAGCTTCCTCAAGAGCAAGGGGTATCTGGACAAGATACAGGAGGCAGACGAATTCTAGTAACTACTCAAGAATAGAAATGCTTATAAACAAACCACCATCCCAAGATGCGCATGAGTTGGGGAAAATTCGCAACACTGTCTGTTATTCTGCTGCTGGGTTTTATCAGCATGATTAAGTTCGTATTCTCTTCGAGCATATTTATCAGGGAATTTCTTCTGTTTGGGGTGCTCCTGATTGTAGCAGTAATCCTGCTTACAGGGGTTGCCGCCAATAAGAGCTGGGCATACGGCTGGTTTATCCTGTTCTTTGCCTTCATGATGCTGAACATGTTGTATGTCTATACCCATGCCAGCCGCTCATTCTTCTTCCTTATTGGGGCATTAGTGGTGAACTTTATCGGCTTCCTGGTGGCGATGACCGGCACCTCTCCCCGCATGGAAAAGCAGCAGCCAAAGGTAGAAGTGGTTGATGCCATGCCGGAAAAGGGGGAGAAAGCTGCAGCAGCAAAGCCAGCTGCCAAGCGCAGGGGAAGGAAGCCGAAGAGGAAGTAGTTAATTATTCTTTCTATCTTTAGTTAATGATAAGATAATCAGCCCGGCCACCCCAACAGTAATCGCGCTGTCTGCCACATTAAAGCTCGGCCAGAATCCAAGGGAGATGAAGTCAGTCACTGCGCCAAACAGTGCCCGGTCAATGCTGTTTCCCAGCGCTCCGCCGAAGATGCAGGCAGTACAGGCTTGGGTAAGAAAAGGGAGCCTCTGGATTCGTGTATACGAGAAGATAATATATCCCATCACTGCAAGGGAAAGCAGCAATAATGCGCCGTTCCACCCCTGAAGAATGCCAAAGGCAGAGCCGGTATTTGCAGTGATAGGCAAGTATCTCCGCGCCAGCAGCTTGCTGATCTGGTCAAGGATGGCTACACCGGCAGAGATGTAAATGAAACGTGTTAATACCGCCATCGTCTTCTGGTGTCCTGCTCCCCTTCTGCAATCCGCTCGATATGCGCCAGCCGCTGGTTGATGCTCTCGAGCCCGGCACGAAGCGCATCCAGCTTGGAGGAGATGATTTCAATGTCCTTCCCGACAGCATAGTTCTGGAGATTCTGCGGTTCTCCTGGCCCTGGCCGCACCGGGTTTGGTGCAAACTCGCGTGCCCGGCGCATCACGTCAGGGGAAAAAGGTGATTCTCCTCTCTGCTCAAACAGCTGCTCCTTGCCAAAGGATTCTGGCTCCAGCGCAGAGGGCAGCCCGGTCCGGTCATCAAAACCAGTGCCGAGATTGCCTAAGCTAAGGTCAGGGAACTGTGGTGGTGCCATTGCTCCCTTTTTCCAGAATGCCAGCTTGCTGAACATGCCCATGCCAGTATTCTGGAAACAACCACTATATAAAGATTATCTCCGGTACGGCTCGGAGAAAATGTAGGGTAGCGCCATTTTGTGAGCGATGCCTCATCTGCAATGGCATAGCGGAAGGGGTTGCTCCCTTCGGGAAGGGGCCGCTCTTTACCATGCGACAGCACGGAGCGAGCCGGCGCTACCCCAGCGCAGCGAGATTTTCTCCGGAGCCCTCCGATACTTCCGGTACAGCGGGCATTGCTTCCAATCCAGCCCCCTGCCATAATGCCGCTTCGCATGCTCCACAATCAGCGCATGGTATTCCTGGTAGATTTTCATATCAGCTGGCACATGCCTGGTAAAAATCTCCTGAACCTCGTCATATTCAGCATCTGCATCCACAAAGCCGAGGTTGGAGAATATCCGCTTGGTGTACGCATCCACCACAAATACCGGGATTTTGTAGGCGTAGAGAAGGATGGAATCTGCCGTCTCGTTTCCTATGCCCCATACTGCAAGCAATTCCTCCCTAGTTGGCGCCCTTCCCTGCAGCGAGAGATAGCATTGCGTAAATTCCCTTATCTTCTTTGCTTTCTGGTTGAAGTATCCGGCAGGCATGACGGCTTTTTTCAATGCCTGATCAGGAAGTGTCATCAGGCTCTTCGGGGTGACGGCACGCAATGTCCGGAGATTGATGAGCGCCTGCTCCGCATTCACCCATGCAGTATTTTGTGTCAGGATAGCTCCCGCGCATATCTCAAACTGCTGGCGCTCATTTTTTGGATAGGAGTAGTCTCCCGGATGGTATCCCTGCAACGATCCAGTCTTCGTAGGGTTTCCCCCAACACATGCAAACAAAGGCCACCAGCCCTGCTTGCCGTAGCGCTGCAGCAGCTCATGATAGATAATGAGGAGAGGGTGCATAAGGGTAGGATGTACAGGAAGGATAAAAACATTTATATATTAAGGGATATATCAATAATTATAGATAATTATGGAGATACTCGTAACCGAACACGCGAAGCAGCAGATGATTATACGAGGCGTGAGTGTCGAACAAGTGAAATTAGCAATACAAAAGGGCTCACGGATAAAACAAACAGATGGGTATCTCAGCTCGTATACATACCTTATGGTAGCGTGGAAGAGATTAGGAGAATACTACAAGATAAAAACAGTGATGGTGAAAGATTAGGTGATAAGCATGGAATGTGACGAATGCCGTGGAAAAATGACCAGGGAAAAAGTAGAATTTAAGGTATATGGGTTGCCAGTAGGCAAGTATGATGCTTGGGTATGCCAAAAATGCAATCAGACGCTGTTTAGTGAGGAAGTGGCGGAGCAGATTGACCAGGCAGCAAAAGAGAAAGGGCTGTGGGGGTTGGAAAGCAGAACAAAGGTGGCGCAGACAGGCGACTCGCTGACGATTCGGGTGAATAAGAAGTTAGCAAGATTTCTGGACCTCAGAAAAGGGGAGGAAGTGACACTGGTGCCTGAAAGTAAAAGCAAAGTGATGATTATAAGGTAATATCCCCTTATACCAGCACGCCGTTAATCACCGGATCCTGCCCGGGGCGCGAGGTAATCCTAACTTTTCCCTGCTCAGTCTCCACCACTGCCCCTTTAGTAAGGATGTTTCTCCGCGCAAAGTTTGGGTTGGCGGGGTTTGCCACGACATTCTTGATCTTCAGCGCCATAGCTTTTCCAGATTTCACTACATTGACCGTGTCCGCGCTGAACAGCCTCCACTTGAGGTTGCCGCCGAGCACGCGCTCTGCCTTAAGCTTTCTGGAGCCGAGCTTGGGATAGAGCGATTCCCTGCCGAGCTCTGACTTCCGCTTCTTCCGCAGCGGACGGTAGAACGCTCCGCTCGGCGAAAGCCGTGATTTTTTCTGGGAGATGGCCATAACAGGCGGTGAACAGGAGGGGGTTTAAAAGGTTTGCGCCAAGCGAAAGATTTAAATATTGATACACATTTATACACACAAGTAAGTATCAAAATGAAGTTCGCCCTCACGAAAAAAGACATCATCGCGCTGAACCAGCAGTT
>JACQNA010000089.1 GCA_016203335.1 Candidatus Woesearchaeota archaeon | reverse complement strand
TCAATATCCTTTTGTGGAATCATACTCTTACCTAAGAGCAATATCCTATTACACCTTATAAACCTTTCTATATTTACTACTACTAAGTTATAATATTTAAGGGTTCACTGCATCCGCTTTAACTGCCGGACATACTCATCAACCGACGGAGGATCTGCAAAGGGCAGAATGCTCAATGACCTTGGGGCATCCCAGCCAATCCGGTATCCCCATACCTCATAATCCGTGTCCCTTCTGCCATAGCTCATATGGGTTCCCTGCACATGGTAATGCACTGTCTGGTCCGTCCCCCATACTGCCATTCCCTGCCTGCACCCCTTTCGGGGATCAAATGCAATGCCGACAGACAGGGGATAGCTAGCCAGCAGCAGATGGCCGGTGTATCTTCTATATCTTCCCTTGCTGCTAAAATAGGCATAGAGATTCCTGCCGGTATGCTGCCCTTGCAGGTCATCCCATTCCAGGGCAAGCTCTAACCGATTGCCCTGCTGCACCTGATCCAGGCATACATCGTCATATTCTATCCATTCTCCCTCCATAACCGGATGCCGGTCTTTCCATCGGGCCACTTGTACTTCCCTCATGGAGTATCCTCTGCGTCGCTGCCGGCTGGCGCGGCATGAGGAATGCCCCGCATACGCGGGTCAATATTGATATCCTCTCTGCGCAGGTAATCCTCATCAAGCCTGAATCTCAGGCGGATCGCTTCCCGGTGGAACCGGAGAGCGTTGTCCAGGTACTTCCTGCGGAGCAGCCCGTTCTGCCAGCAGTAAAAATCGCTGATTGACAGGGTATGGTAGATCACCGTGCCTTCCCAATACCATACCTGCGCAGGAACAGCCTGCAGCAATGATGTGTCAGGATCCTGATTCACTGTCTCACCCAGGAATCGCAGCACCTGCCGGTGGTTCTGCTCCTGTTCGTCCAGAGGCAGGCACGGCTGGGGGACCAGCAGAAGATAGTCAGGTACCAGGGATTCCTTTCCCTTTTCTTCCCCTGCCTGCAGGACATCCCACAGCGCAGAATAGGAGGAATGCACATCCTGGCGGTCGTGGCGGTCTTCCTCATTCCTCCGGTTAATCTGGTACGCAGCTGTAAAAAGGGCGACCTCATGCAGCGCATGTACATATCCGTTGATCATGGTCCGCTCACTGGAGAGCCGCTGGTGCAGCCGATGGACCTCGTCAAGGTATGCCACCCACTTCGGGCGGAACTCCATCACGTAGGCCGCCACCTCCTGGGAAACAGGCTCCTTCTCGATGGCAGTAAGGCCGTCTACCGCCCGGAAGGGGTTGATGACATAGCTCCCCCGATCGCCATCGGTGCGATCAAAGACTCGATCAAACTCCCGGAATCGCTCATAATCCAGAAGGAGAGCCGCCCGCTCTGCCAGCACGGGCTGTAGGTCATCCCGCAGCTTCCGCTGCATCCGGCGCCGCTCCTGCGCGACGTACCGCTCCAAACCAAGGTTGCTCTCTTCCATACCATTCAAGGATTATCCACCATGCGGTGCCTGTGCCGTATCAGCCGCACCCTTCCATGATCGACCAGCACTTCAGCAGGTCTTGCTCTTCCATTGAAGTCAGAGCTCATCGCATAGCCATAGGCTCCCGCATTCCTGATTTCTAAGACATCTCCTGCGCGAGCAGCGAGCATCCTGTCCCGGGCGAATACATCACCAGACTCGCAGATATTGCCAGCGACCGTAACCCTCTGCTTATCATTTCGCTTGCTCAGGTTCACTATCTCATGATATGACCCGTACAGGAACGGTCGTGCAAACTGGCTGAATCCGGAATCAACGCATACAAAAGTATGAAACGGCGTTTTCTTGACTTCCGTTACTGTGGTGAGGAATCTCCCAGACTCCGCCACCAGATATCTTCCTGGCTCAAACACTAATCTGAGCCTTCTTCCGTACTCCCTGCAAAACCGCTCAAATGTGCGTGCTATCTGCCTGCCGAGCTGCTGCATGGGCAGCGGCTTTTCACCTGGCCGGTAGGGAATGCCAAACCCTCCCCCAAAATCAACAAACTCCAGGTCCGGGAATTCCCGCGCAGTCCGCAACAGCGCACGCATCGCTTTCATGAAGATATGAGGTGACAGGATTCCTGAGCCAATATGCTGGTGTACTCCTACAATATGCACGCCGTGCTGCTGCGCAACCCGCAGTATCTCAGGGACCTGCGTATGATAAATGCCGAATTTGCTTTCCGGCCCGCCGGTGATCACATGCTGGTGCATCCCTGCGCCAATCCCATTGTTTATCCGGACAGAGACACTGCCGCCGGGATTGAGCTTCCCGTAGCGCTCCAGCTGCCCCAGTGAGTCAATGGTGATCATGAAATGATGCTGGATGGCAAAACGTAGCTCCTCATCAGTCACATTGCTGCAGGTATACAAGACATCAGAAAAGCCTGCGCGCATCGCCAATTCTGCCTCTGCCCTGCTCACCACCTCGATCCCAGCCCCGAGCCTGCGCAATATGCGCAGGATATGGATATTTGAGTTTGCCTTGCATGCATAGTGTATCCGCAGCCGGGGATAGGCAATCGAATGGATTAAATTCCGATACTGCCGCCGGATAACCTCAGCATCATACACATACAGCGGTGATCCATACCTTTGTACAAGCTCTTTCATCGGGCATCCCCTACCATGACGGCATTGCCTGCCACGTAAGGTACCCCCTGATCAGGATAAGGCGGAATGCGCAGATGATCTCCCATTATAGTTTTCTCTGAAAAGATCTGCGGATGCTCATCATTGAGCCGAAACGTCCAGATTCTGCTCCGGAGACGATAGGTAAATGGATTCATCAGCTCCAATGTCCGCCAGGCCGCAAGCTGGCCGCCTGATCCCCGTTCCGCGTCATAACAAACCATTGTCCTCAAATGATGCCCATATGTTGCAAGGTGCTGCACCCCTGCTGCAACCTGCGTTTCTCGCCCCTCTTCCCGTACCCGCAACGGCCCCAGCCATCTCCCCAGCATAGCAGTGTTGACCTGGTATTGGTTTTTTAAACCTTGCTGCACAAATCCATTGCCCAATAATGCCTCGGGCAGGAGCACCTCATTTCCCACTATCGTAAACTGGTTTGTCCTGTACCGCGATCGTACCCATGCATCTGCCTCCGGAGGGCTGAACCCGTCAGGAAACTGCCTGCTCAGCAGCAAGAGCACTTCATCTAATGAAGTCTCTCCCTGTTCATAGTGCATCGGCTGATGCTTGTATTCCCATAATAGGCTGCTCATAGCAAACGAAAGGCTTAAATACTATAATAACTTGATGTTATTATAATAACAAATTCAGAGAGAAATGTTATGGTTACCATAGCCCATATTGTCGGAAAAATGATTGCGCAGAAGCCCTTCATCCAGGAGGCGCTCAGCAAGGGTATCATCAACAATGCAGCCCTGGCAGAGCAGCTGCAGCCGGAGATAGAGAAAGAGCTGCAGAAGAAAGTGACGTTCTCCGCAGTGAATATGGCCATCCGGCGCCTGGCTGAGAAGCTCGAAAAGACGTTTATCGTGCGGGCAAAATTCGACCAGAGCTCTGACATCACCATCCAGTCAGACCTCGTGGAAATCACTGTCTATAAGACTGGAGAAGTACAGGAATACATCAAGAGCATCTACGCGGTTGTTGACCTCAAAAAGGGCGATTTCCTGACCATCACCCAAGGATTGCATGAGATCATGTTCATCACAAACAAGCGGCACGAAAAGAAGATAATGGAGATACTGCCCAGGGCAGCCATCAAAAAAATCATCCGCAGCCTCAGCAGCCTGACCATCAATATCCCGATCACCGCGATCGAGACCATGGGATTCTTCTATCTCATCACCAGGGCATTGAACTGGGAGAACATCAACATCATTGATATTGTGTCCACATTAACTGAGATGACCTTTATCGTGAAAGAGGATGATACGGCACGGGCATTTACGGCGCTGAAGCGGCTGATCGAGAATAATTAGCAATCCTTATTTTTAGCTCTTGGATATCCCGGAGGGAATATTGCATTCTGTTCACCGCATACACCTTTCCAAATTCAGATGGAACCCGGTTATACACCTGAGAATCAGGAACTCCCCAATTATAATCAATCACCAATAATAGATCCAGCTGCCGTGGAGAAAACCTCATTATCTCTTCTGCAGCTTTCTGCAGCGTCTTCCCTGTTGCAACATCATTTTCCAGCACCAGCACTTTTTTATCTGTGATGCCACTAAGATCATCAATGGTTCTCCATCGCACCCCCTTCCCTCTTTTTTGCGGACCCGTGATGAGCACTGGCAGCCCGTACATTTCCATAACATAAGAGAGCCACAAACCGCCTGATGCAATGCCAATGCCAAAATCGTATGTTCGAGCTAATCTTGCAGCGGTATGCGCTGCCTGAGCAAGCAGGTTTGAATTGTCGTCTCTTAAAAAATAGTATTCAGGAGCTTCATCACCTTGTTTACCAATCTTCCGCTTTGCATATTGCCTAAAACCACGCGTAAATTTAGGCGATAACCCTCCTAAATACGCTTCTACAGCACATTCTCCAATAATATTATTTCTTTCTCTTTTAATTATTTCCTCTAATCCATTCATATCACCAAGGCGCTCGAAAACTCTAAGCGCCTGAAAATGCCTGCCTGTTCTCAGGCATTGTTCTCCAATTGTATGTAGCTTCTCATAGTCGTCAAGATGTGTAAACACGTCAATTGCATACGGTATTCTATCTCCTCTCAAAAATTGTTCCCCAAGAAGCTGGAGGACATGCGGTGGTGCAGCATCGTCCATCTCCATCAATTCATATACAATGGGGCTGAGATCGTGCTCATCGCCGCTGGTAAGATAGCGTTGGGTAGCTGCTATAGCATTTGCTGTCTTTGCCGTTGTTCCTTCAGCGAGTGCTGCGCTCAGCCACACAATCAATTCTTCTTTGAGCTCCGCTGTAAGCATTCTTCTTCACCTGGTAAGATCAAAGATACGTCCGTCTTTAATACTATTCAACCTATAGGATACATGGAACAAGTTGGAGTATATAAACATTTCTATATTAATAACTTTATAGTAGTAAAAAAAGAAACATTTATAAACAGGCAGTTACTCGCCATGGTGATGGGCATCAAACAGATTATATCCACAGCAATAGCAGCGATACCGCTGACTATCGGCACCATCAGTTGTGACACTTTCAGATACCATGACCAGACAGCCGCAGTACAGCCGCAGCAGGACGAAGATAGCCTGCGGAGCGCCATCCTGAGATACCTTGTCCAGCCAAAGTTTTCCAATGCGGACCTTATGCAACAAATGACCGGCACTGCTGCGCAGGTGCAGCTTCTTGATGCCGATAAGCAGATGCTTTACCTGTCCATACCTGTAGAAAGATACACAGAAACAACACTGCAGGAATTATCAATACAGCCTAATTTCGTCGAATTCGGAACAACATCATCCGGCGAGTTTCAGGGCAATCGGCTTGTCCTTGGCAGATACCTCCTGGAAAAGCCAGGGCATTACTTTTTCCGGTTTCCCAGCAGGAACTTTAAAATTGCTCCAAACCGCGAAGTGCGCATCCGCTTCCCCAGCGCAACATACTTGCTTTCCACGGATGAGCTCCAGGGATTTATAGGAAACAAGAGCGTATATGGGGGACCGCTCCGTGCAATCACAACAGATGCGTCAGGAGTGCGGACTATCATCTCTAATCATGGCGCTTTTGTTGCCCGGAAAGGCGAAAGTTCGCTGGAGAGACTGGTATCTTCATTGGTCCCGCAAGCTGCTTCACGGGAGCAGGCTGCCCAGGCATTGCTCGACTTCGTAACCGCTGAATTGCGGTACAATCATGCTGAGGCACAGGGGGATGTGGAGGTCCTCAAACGGCCGAATGAAGTCCTGATGACCAAGGGATCTGACTGCAGCGGAAAAGTCATACTGTATGCCTCCCTGCTTGAGCAGGCTGATATCAATTACCGGCTCGTGTACCTGGACAATCATATCACGGTAGCAGTGCAGGGGGATTATGCCCGCACCAACAGTCTCCATTTTAATCTGGGTGAGCAAACCTTCTTCATCGCAGAGACTACAGTTCCCCATTTCCAGATAGGGAGGACGCGATTGCGCAATTCAATAGGGATTGGTGATCTGCGCTGCCTCCAGCAGCCCGGGGACGGATCAGTGCTTTACGATGCGCAAACCGGAAACCCGCTGCCTTTCCAATAATCCTGTTTTATTTTAACCATTCCCTAATACTCAAAAAACTTAATATAGCCTGCGTTCCTGTAATTCTCCATCCATGCAGTTTAAGACAGAGAAAAGAGAGAATCTGAATATTGGCAAGTATAGCCAGCAGGAGATAGACCTCTCCTACCAGTTTGCAGAAAAGGCATACAAGGAGTTCCAGGACTTTCTGAAGTGCATTGTCCTGTTCGGCAGCAAGGCAAGGAAATCCATGGGAGGGGGCCAGCAGCCGGTGACTGATGTTGATGTCCTGATTATCATTGATGACACCGCCATCTACTTAAGCGAGGAGGTGATCCAGACCTACCGCGTGATCACGGAAAAGCTGTCTGCGGAAACATCAGACCGGCTCCATATCACCACCTTGCAGTTCACCCACTTCTGGGATCTGGTGCGGAATGGGGATCCCATCGCAATCAACATGCTGCGCGACGGCATACCCTTGCTGGACACGTCCTTCTTTGAGCCCCTGCAAATCCTGCTCAAGCAGGGCAGGATCAGGCCGACTGCAGAATCAGTCTGGAGCTATTTCGGGAGAACATCTCCAACCCTATTCAACTCCAAATGGCATCTTCTCCAGGCGGGGCTGGACTTGTACTGGGCGGTAATTGATGCAGCCCATGCAGCCCTGATGCACGCCGGCGAGATACCGCCATCGCCAGCCCAGGTAGCGGACATGATGAATGATAAGCTTGTCAACCGCGGGCTGCTGGAAAAGAAATATCCGCAGGTGATGCGGAGATTCTATGAGCTCTCCCGGAGGATTGTCCACCGCGAGCTGCAGGAGCTTTCAGGAAAGGAATTCGATGCCTATTTCCAGGAAGCAGAAGAGTTTGTGGCGAGAATGCGGAAGCTGCTGATAAAATAAAGATGTATATTTACGCCGGGACTAAATTTTCAACTTGAATTTCCTTCAATAAGCCCGGATTGGTTTCCCGCACGAACAAAATCTCTACTCCGATAAGCTGGCCGCTTTTATCATAATCCGCAATAGTATGCTTATCAATCTTTTTTGTGCTGGCAACCTCTGCCTCTCTCAGCGTGATATACATTGCATCCGCATCAGGATCGTATCGTATTCTCATGGTAATCGGTATACGGTAATGACCTTTATAAATATACTATCTCATATCATCAAAGCATTTAAATGTTTCTCACCAGTGCAATCTTCCGTTTCCCTGATTAAGCTTATTCCTTAAAGGATTTTATCGCCAATCATGTTTATATAGCCGTTCCCCTTTCCTGCTGTTATGAAGAAATACAAATGCTTGCGATGCGAACATGCCTGGAAAGCAAAAGAACCGAATAGAACCTGCCCAAAATGCAATACGCTCTACTGGTTTCAGAAGGGGCATTTCAGTTATGGGGAGATAGAGGCGAGATTATGAATTCCATGTGCAGAATGTGCATCCCTTATTTCTTTCTGGCAGTTTTCCCTTTAGTATCGCATCTGCCTTTGTAATCAAATGCTCTACCCGCATGATGCTCGTTTTAACTGGAAGCAGGACAACCTTAATGTCCATTCCCTGATGCAGCTGGCATTTCTCCGGATAATAATACGCTAAATACCCCTTTTCCTTTGTCTGATAGCCGTTTTTCTGCAGCAAATAAGAATAGACATCTAACTGCAGTTGATGAGCCCGGTGTATCTCTTCTGGCGGCTTGCTCTTTGTCTTATGGTCAAGGGGAATTATGGACCTGTCAGGGAGCTCAAGGTATTCATCCGGAATCCCCCGGATAATAATCCCTGTTCCTGCATCAGTATGCTGCAGCGTATGGGGCATCCCCCTGGCTAATTTCGCGGTAATCTTGTCTTTGATCAGATCAGGAAGCTGCCCGCTCTCCCGGTATCCCTCAAAATAATGCTTAATGATAGAATCCATCTTAATGACAATAGAAGCGACCGGCATTTGGGGCCGTGTGATCTTTTTCCGTACCTTCAGCCAGAAGCACCGGGGGCATTCTTCCATCAGGTTGAGGGAGCTGGGGGAGAGTTTGATGGGTTCTGGCATGGCGTAAATATAATCAAGCGGGTATATAAATTGTCTGGTTCTAAAATGTCAAGAAACAACGGGCATTTCCACTTCAATATCTTGCGGCTGCTTTTTCTCCCTTTTCTTCACATTGTAAAAGGCATAGCCAAATACCTTATTGGTCTTCTTATCTCTCCGCTCAAAGGTATCATCACCAACATACTCATCATAAGATGGCCGAGGCTCACCGAAACGTACCTCTAAAAAATCCCCTTCCGCATCGTAATGGATATGCATTTTTTTCATTTTACCTTGTTTGTGTAATGCGCCGTGATAACAAAACCTTCACCATTTAAATATTTAACGGATACCAATAAGTACAATTTTTCCTCTTTTATGTACCTATAAAACCACCGGACACATTCAGGATCGTAATCGCTTGGTCTTACTGTGGTGGGGTATATCAGCGTATCTTTAATCTTCTCAATGCTCGTAATATCTGGGTGTTCTTTTGAGATGTGTTTCCATTGCATTATGGACAAACGTATCTTCCTTCCTCTCTTATCCTCAATCTCAAACAGATTGCCCATCCTTTTTAGCCTTCGGCAAATTATTCGCCAAACCTCGCCTTTGCAATCTCTCTTGCCCGGAACATCCCCTTCTGCTCATCCTCCACCCTCTGTAGATAATTAGCGTCATCTGCGTCAATAATCTTCTCTTCCATAGCATCATCGCGGATCAGCCAGTCCCTTTTGTCCACAAACCATGCGTACCGCTTGGCGTGCTGGTCATCAAACAGCGGCTCATATCCCAGATATTTCTTCCCCTTGATTTCCCGCACCCAGTTCCGCTTCCATTGCTTCTCCTGCTGCAGCTCCTGCTCGCCGCGGAAGATATTCAGTTTGTTCCTGTTGTCCTTGTGCTGCTGCAATATTTTTCCCATGCCGTCGTTTTGCACATCACCAAGAATATAGACACCATCATGCACCACATTGCCATTTAAGACAAATGCCTGCGCCTGCACTGCCGGAATGGCAATGAGCACCATCAGAAGAAGATGGTACATTCTCATCCCAATTTCCTCCTGTACTCCTCCAGTTTCTCTCCTTCAATTACTGGTCCATGCCCGGGAATGACGATATCAGCGATCTCCAGGATGCGCCGCGCGGATTTTAGCTCATCATCATTCTTACATCTTTGCTCCAGCATATCATACCGGATGGCGTCTCCGGCAATGACATAGGTCTTGTCTGCCTTTACCACAACGGACATGTGTGATGGGGTGTGGCCTGGCGTTTTTATCCGTTCAACACCGGGGATGGTAATAAAGCCTGCATCTTTGTAATATGTTCCTCTTTTATCCTGCAAGACGCCAGTGTTAATGACTAATTTCGCATGCCTAAAGAGGTACGTACCAAGCCAATGATCCGGATGATGATGGGTGATGATCACATAATCAATGCGTTTTGGCTCCAGTCCAGCATTGTGCAGGTTCTCCAGGATTTCCTCTTCAAACCCGAAATTGCCGCAGTCCACAATGATATTCTCCTTTCCTTTAATGAGGGTGACGCTGCTGCAGATGGGATCAATGATGCACTCTATCTCCGAGTCATATGACGCTATCTCCGGATGCGTCCCTTCTTTCAGCACAATCACTTCCGTCATAGTTTCTGCACCTCACTCAAAAACAGGGTAAGCCGCTTCCTGTTCCTTTCCATCCTCCTGTTCGCCTCATCCGCCAGCCGGGCAAGATACTGCCTGCTCACCAGCCATCTCTTCTTGTCTGCAATGATCGTCTCCAAAAATTCCGTGCTCGCGATCTCCACCACAATCCGCTTGGAAGCAGAGATGATCCCCGCACGCTTCACGCATAATCTCGCTGCGTTTAAAAGCCTTTCCGCAGCAGCCATGTCCCTGCAGGCAACATGCAGGATAAACCCCTCCTGCTTGAGCCAAACAGGGTATTCAGGGAGGGCAATCTTCATCACATCCTGTACAGTGATTGAAGCGTGCGATACCAGCAGCCAGGGCGTGTCTTTCTTCTGCTCAGTCTTCCGCACCAGCATGATAATCCTTCCTGCGCAGGAGCTGGTGGTGTAGTACTCGGGCTTTGCATTAACAGCATCAACTATCTCTTTGATCTCCGCGTCAATGCTGCCCTTCTTGCTCCGGTCTTTGAGGTGGAGCTGGATTGCTTTTTGTAATTGAAACATAACTAGAAGAAAATTAGCCTTCATTTAAATATCTGCTTAGGCAATTGGTTACTAGCCCAATCAGCTGTCCGTCAAAAAGCTCGCAGCCACCACCGGTCTATGACCGGTGGCATGCTCGCTCCCTTCGGTCGCTCGGGCTGCTCGCTTTTTTTCCGCCTCGCACACCACCCGATTCCACCACTCCAAGAGTGGTGGTGTGCGAGACATCAGAGTTGGCTGGTATGCTCTATGGCGGCTGCCTTTTTGTCTTGAGCCTGATAAATGCCCCTGCCGACAATGCCATGGAACCTGTCCCCGGCAACCTTTGCAGCATCAGAGATGCTTCCGCCCTGGGCAATAAATCCAGGTGCATAAAACACAGGATGAGCTCCTTCTGCTTCTACAACCTCTTTAATCTGGCGTATCACATCAGGCTTATTTCCGGGAACAACAAAGTTATCTATTCCAGCCCTCGCAGCTATTCTGTACATCTCCAGAGCGCCCTCATCAGTAATAAACCCGCCTTCACTGACTGCATATGCCGGATGGGTCATTCTTCCCCCAACAATAACCTTTAATCCCCTGTCCAGAGCATGATAAATCCATGCCCTTTCTGTTTCTGGCCCTGATTGCGGGAAGAATATTACCGCATCAACTCCAGCTTTTTTGCACACTTCAGCAAAATTCTTCCCAGTGTCGGGAATATCAGTTCCCGCTTTTTGATGGTCATAGATAATCGGTTTGGTTGTATGTTTTCTTGCAGCTTCAACAACTCTTCCTAACCCATAGCCCAAACCGAGCTCAAATCCAACCTTATAACCGCCAATTCCTTCGACATCTGCCGTCTGCCTAACGAGTTCTTCAAATACCTCCAATGGTGAAACATCGCAGGCGGGAATAACGCTTTTATCTCTTGCGATAATCCTTTGCTCAAGAGAGCCTACAGCTGTTCTTGCGATTTGCGTCCCATAAACTCTCAGATACGTCCTCATTCTCTCAACATCTTCTTTGGTTATTTCTCCAGTCGGAGTTGTAACGGGTGCGTTTTCTCTTAAAAAATGATAAACATCTAAGGCATTGACAATAGAAACAACCCTCGTTCCTGTTTTTTGCTCATATTCTTCTATTGCGCTTCTTCCGTCAATCCCTACTTCTTGCCTGTCTACCGCAATAGCAAGTAACGGAAGGTTAAAATCACCTAAACTCTTTAAAACTTCTCTTGCTTGATATTTTGCATCGCCCGCAGTAAAAACATCATCCAATTGGGCTATAGTCTGCCCATTTTTTGGCGCCCTTCCAACAACAAGAGCTTTAATTCTTTCTGCTGGTGAAAGATTTGTCGCTTCACCATATTCCTTAGCAATCTTTCTTGTGAAAAACCAGGGAACATTTTTCCCTCTTTGCATTAATCCTATTGCTGTTGCAACAGCAAGCGCGTTTCCTTTTTCAGGAATTCCATACAATAAATCAAATTGTTCTCCAGAACTCATAATGGAATCTGCATAAAACCGCCCAAGAGCTGCTGTTGACTCACCATCATTAAAATCTCCAACATTTATAAACCAAGGAGAGATTCTTTTGCTCTTTAGCGAATAATCTCCTCCAACCCGTAAAGCGCCGGATTTTAACAAAAAATTGATAAATTCTGACTGATGTTTATCCATTTGAGTCACTCCCCCCCTGTCGTATTACTTTCTCCTTACCATCACCATCACCAGCAACAGCACCACCATCGCCAGTATCACCACGGCCCCTGCCAGCAGCACCACATATTCCGGCGTATCAGTAAATGCGATCGTTGTCCTGGGCGGCAGCTGCGCAGTGGGCTGCTGAGGCTGCACCCGCACAACCTGGATTCCTGCTTGCTCCGGCTGCCGCTCTGCCTGCTCGCGCGTTTCCTCGCACGGCTGCACCACCAGCTCAACAGTCTTGGTATCATCAAGCTTATCGTCATTATAATAGGCATGCATCACGATCGGGAATGTCCCTGTCCGGTTATCAGCGAAGGTGATGGGGACATCCTTCCGGTACCTGCTGCCTGCATCAGCAAGGTCGCTGCTCAGCTCAATCCTGGTCTCCCGGATGCTGATTTCCAGCTCCGGGCTGCTGATCTCCAGCGCCACTTTCTCTTCTTCATCAGCCCCGAAATTCACCACCTCTGCCTGCAGCATGGTATTCCGCACGCAGGAGAGCACGGGCCTGCTCAATGCAGGCCGGAGCCGCACATCATGAGTCTTCTTATCCACATCCACAAACACTGTCCGCTCGATCCGGTGGGTTGTCCCGTTCTCATCACTTCCCTCAATCTCAATAAACAGGTCGTATGTGCCCTCATCAGCGATGCTGGGCACTGCAAAGCGCAGGGTAATGCTCTTCGATTGCCCCTGCCTCAGATCAAAGTCATCGCTTTCCTCCTCCAGATCATCACCATCATCAATGCCTGCAAGCGTCCCGGTAACAACAACGCCCTGGATCTCCAGCTTTTCCGCATCACTGAACATATTCCTGACCCGCGCTTTCACCGTCATGCTGCTCCCCGGCTCAGCATCCTGCGAGACCTTCTGCCGCTCCTGCACATTGCTGTCCTTCTTGCTGTCCACGCTCACATCCAGCTGCTCCAGCACCAGCCGGGGCCCCTCGCTGACAGTAACATTAAATGATTGCGTCGCTGCTGCTGAGCTATTGTCTGCAACCCGGACAGTCACCGGATGGCTCCCGAGGCTGTTTCTTCCCGGAGCCCAGGTGATAATTCCTGTAGCTGAAACGCTCATGCCTGCAGGCGAAACAAGCAAGCTGTATGCCAATGCATCATTTTCCGGATCTGCTGCAGAAACCGCATAGCGGTATGGTATATTATCAAATGCAGCTGTCACCGGCGTGGACGTGATGCTCGGCGGGGTATTGGAGATATTTGTGCTTGTGGTATAGCTGCTGAACCCGGTTACGGTAAAGCTAAGCACCCCGGTAGCACGATCATACTGCACATTCGAGCAAATGCTCTCAGGGCAGACAGACGTAATAGCCGCGGGATCGCGCACAAACCCAGGCTCGCGCCTGATGATCGGCGCCTTGCCGTATGGAAGCCCGCGCAAGGTGACTGTTGCGCTCTGCCCCGCAAACCCCGGAAGCGCAGCAGTATCAATCGCAACCAGGTTCTTGCTCACCAC
>JACQNA010000088.1 GCA_016203335.1 Candidatus Woesearchaeota archaeon | reverse complement strand
CATCCTGGAGAATCTCATGAGCTCATGCATAAGATGATGGGATTGCCAGAAGGTTCTGAAGCAGAAGAGCAGTTTCATACCAGCATGGCAAAGAGCATATATTGCGGCGAGTCTGGCGGAATGATGGGTTCTGGGGGCATGATGCGGATGATGAACATGATGGGTGGTGGAATGATGGGCAATTACCCGCTTGGTTACGGATACAACAATTATGGCTATTGGGGCATGTTCTGGATATTGCTTTTTGCCGCAGTCATTTTCTTGGTAGTGTGGATTGTGTATAGGTTCGGAATAAAGAATACTGCCTCCGAGACACCCCTTAATATCTTGAGAAAGAGATTCGCTAAAGGAGAAATAACAAAAAAGCAATATGATGATATGAAAAAGGAGATGGGGGAATGATACGTATGGAAAAAAACAAGAATGTCTGGGTTTGGATTCTTGCAGGTGTAGCATTGCTTTTCCTGTTCGGCAGTTTTGGGATGGGAGGATACGGCATAATCGGCTTTGGCATGGGATTCGGATTTCTCTTTATGCTGCTTTTCTGGGGAGCGCTCATATGGCTGGCTGTTACCCTTGTCAATGCAGCTCAGACGGGCAAGAAAGAGGAAGATCCATCAAACATACTTAAGAAAAGATACGCTTCTGGGGAGATTTCCAAAAAGCAGTATGAGGAAATGAAAAAAGAACTGAGGTGAGGTTTTGCCATGAACACAGACGATTTCGCATACATTGTTGAAACAAAAAAGAGTTTTGACGATGCTGTTGTTTCTGTCTTGCAGGCTGTTGAGCAAAAGGGCTGGACATTATTTCAGGTGTATGATATCAGGGAACGGCTGGCTGCCAAGGGATTCAGCCAAAAGCCGCTAAAAATAATCGAGATCTGCTCAGGCAAGCATGCACATCAGTTCCTCAGCAAGAACAGGCTCATCTCCCTCTGCATGCCCTGCAAGATCAATGTTCTGGAGGAAAATGAAACAGTAAAGATTGCCGGGATGAAGCCGACGATGATTTCCCAGCTCTTTCCGGAAGTAGGCCGGAAGGAGGCAGAACAAGCTGAGAAGGATGTCATGGAGATGGTTGATAACGCAAGGTAGGAAAAATCAGCCGCTCGGGCCATCCCCGCCCTAAAGGGGTGGCGTTAAGATAATAAAGTAAATATCCCAAACAGTATGAAAAGAATAGCAGTTACCATCTTTATCGTTTTTCTTGGGATTCTTTCTGCAACTTTGCTGCCGACAAAGACATTGAATCCTATTGCGATTGCGAGTGCTGAAACAAATCCGATAAAGATGGGTATAGGCACTACGTATTTGGCAGCCAATAAGCCCGAAGCTATCTGTGTTTTATCGCCGAATTCGCTCAGTAAGACCGTGAGAAATGATGTTGTGAAAGGGGTTTTGCTCACGATTTCTTTGTCTTCTTTCTTGGATTTCTTAAAATAAGGCTTAACAAAAGTCCAGACTCCGAGAAGTATGAATAGAATGCCTACTCCGTTTTTGATTAGGCTTGAGGATAATGAAAAGCCGAAAAAGGCGCCTAATGCAATAGCAATTCCATCCATAACTGCATGAGCCAATAAGGCCCCAGAAAATACCCTGAAAGGAGATTTATATCTTATTGCTAATCCAAGAATGACCAATTGTGTCTTATCAGCTATTTCGGACAGTAAAGCCAGCGTAAAGGCGGCAACAAACGGTTCGATCATACTAATCTATATCAAGAATGAGTGTATATAAGAATCTATCCAAAAGCCCGCCCGGAGCAATTTCATTTTGCAGTGCATGCCACACGCTCCTTTATAAATCACCTCATCATTACGGTCATCTACCATGATATCCTATAAAGAGCACCCCAACACCCCTGAAGAGCTGAGTCAGCTGCTCCATCCATTGGTCAGGCAATGGTTCTTCTCCCAGTTTGAGGAGTTCAGCCTGCCGCAGCTCTACGGAGTCATGGAGATCCACAGCAGGAGCAATGTGCTGGTCTCAGCGCCAACCGGAGCAACCAAGACCTTAACCGGGTTTCTCTCTATTATCAACGAGCTCATTGATTCTGCACAGAAAGGGATTTTAGAAGACAAGGTCTACTGCGTCTATATCTCTCCGCTTAAGGCATTGTCCAATGACATCTCGGTCAACTTGATCCGCCCCTTAGAGGAGATGGAAGCGATTGCCGGCAGAAAGCTCGGCATCCGTGTCCGGGTCCGCACCGGCGACACCACTGCCAGCCAGCGCTCAGCCATGGTGCAGCGCCCCCCGCATATCCTGATCACCACACCGGAAAGCCTGGCGATTATGCTTTCGACCATAAAGTTCCGGGAGCACCTGCGGGATGTCGCCTGGTGCATTGTGGATGAGGTGCATGCCCTGGCAGAGAACAAAAGAGGGACGCACCTTTCCCTCTCCCTGGAGCGCCTGCAGGCATTGTCGCCGTATCTTACCAGGATAGGCCTCAGCGCGACTGTCGCTCCTTTAGAGGAAATCGCAAAGTATCTGGTCGGAGATCTCCGCCCCTGCAAGATCATTGATGTGCAGTTCATCAAGAAGCTGGATCTCAAGGTGCTCTCTCCGGTCCCTGATTTCATGAGCACCACCCAGGAAGCCATGCATCACCAGCTTTATACGCTGATTGACCACCTGATCCAGGGGCATAAGACCACAGTCATCTTTACCAATACCAGGAGCGCAACAGAAAGGGTAGTGCATCATCTCAAGGAGAAATTTCCGAAAAATTATACTGAGAACATTGGTGCGCATCATGGCTCCCTGAGCAAGCGCCATCGCTTAGACATCGAAAACAGGCTGCGGGAGGGCAAGCTGAAAGTGGTGGTGACCTCAACCTCATTAGAGCTCGGCATTGATATTGGCTATATTGACCTGGTTATCCTTCTCAGCTCCCCAAAAAGCGTGGCGAGAGCCATCCAGCGCTGCGGCAGGAGCGGACACCGCCTGCATGATGTCACCAAGGGAAGGATTATCGTACTGGACAGGGATGATTTGGTAGAATGCGCTGTCCTGCTCAAGGAAGCAGTCGAGCGGAAGATTGACCGGATCCATATCCCTACAAATGCATTAGACGTGCTTGCGCAGCATATCTACGGGATTGCCATCTCAGACAAGATACACATCAACGAGCTGTTTAAGATGGTCACGAGAAGCTACTGCTATAAGGATCTTCCCAGGAAATCGTTCAATGCCATCATTGATTACCTTGCGGGAAAGTTTGCCTCGCTTGAGGAGCGGAACATCTACGCAAAGATATGGCATGATGAAGAGAGCGGCATGATCGGCAGAAAGGGGAAATTCGCGCGGATCATCTACATGACCAACATTGGCACCATTCCTGATGAGACCTATGTGCAGGTAAAGGTGAATGAGCTGGTTGTCGGCATGATTGATGAGGCATTCCTTGAAAGGCTCAAGAGGGGAGATGTCTTTGTCTTAGGAGGACAGCGCTACGAGTTCCTGTTCAGCAGGGGCATGGTTGCCCAGG
Organism: Candidatus Woesearchaeota archaeon; assembly: GCA_016203335.1. Classification (GTDB taxonomy): domain Archaea; phylum Nanobdellota; class Nanobdellia; order Woesearchaeales; family JACQNA01; genus JACQNA01. The sequence continues at coordinate 18,511 of JACQNA010000088.1, read as the reverse complement.
TCAAGGCAACCGCAGATAGGCCTCCCACAATTCCCAGCTGGTTCAGCGAGATGCTTCCCCTGTCCTTTGACCTGAGCATGGCTATTGGCAGGTTCCGCAGGCTTATGCAGGATCAGTTTGCCGGCAAAAAGAGCAAGGAACAGGTCATCTCGTTCATCCTTGGATATCTGTATGTTGATGAGTATGGGGCGCATGCAATCTACGAATATTTCCGCGAGCAGTATCGGTATGCTGCAATCCCTCATGACAAAAAGGTGATTGTCGAGCAGTTCCATGACAACCAGAGAAGATATGCAGTATTTCATACCTTGTACGGTCGGCGTGTCAATGATTGCCTGAGCAGGGCTGTTGCCTATGCCATTGGCAAAAGCCAGCACCGTGACATGGAGATAGGGATAACAGACAATGGATTTTACCTGGCGGCAGAGCAGCCCTTTGCGATCAGGAAAGCGCTGAGCATGCTTCATGCAGCTGAGTTGCGTCCTCTTCTGGAGCAGGCAATTGAGCGGACAGAGGTATTGAAGCGGAGGTTCCGCCATTGTGCAACCCGGGCATTGATGATCCTCCGCACCTATAAGGGCAGGCAGAAGCATGTCGGCAGGCAGCAGGTGTCATCCATGATCCTCATGAGCGCAGTCAAGCGCCTGGATCCGAACTTCTCAGTGCTGGCAGAGGCAAGAAGGGAGGTATTGGAGGATCTCATGGATATAGCTCATGCTGCAGAGATGCTCGCTGCTTGGGAAAAAGGCGCCATAGCCATACAGGAGATACAGACATCAGCTCCCTCGCCCTTTGCATTTAGCATTGTCTTGATGTCGCATACCGATATCCTCAAGATGGAAGAAAGGTTAGCATTCCTCCAGCGCATGCATCGCAATGTCCTGGCAAAGATCGGAGAGCAGCCAGCAGATCCCGCTCCCTTTGATTATCATATCGAGTGGGAGAGGGCAGAGCAGGCGCAGCTCACTGAAGCAGAGGCAGCACAGCAGCAGCTCAAGCAGATGGTGTGGAATGTGAAGCATGTCCCTGCCTATGCCAAGGTGGAGCTTGCCCGGATGATTGACGGCCATACGGATATCCGGGAGGATGTCTTGCGGGGCATTGACAAGTATGCTGATGAGATTCAGCAGAGCTGGCCACCGGAACTGTCGCGGTTTATTCTCCGGAAAAGGAAGGAGATTAGGTAGTCTATATTATTACTGTTTAGTGATTAATATAGAAAGGTTTATAAATGCAGAAAGGATTCTCCGGGTATGTTCGACTGGCTGTTTGGCAATAGGGAATTAAAGGAAGCGGAACGCATCCATGCTCTTGTTGAGCAGGCGAAGCAAGCATCCACACTGCGGGAAACGATTCCGCACCTGAAGAGATTTCTGAGCATAGTAAGAAGCTCAACGTATGCAGAAAATTATGATCCTGACTTTCCGGCAGAACTGGTAAGAAATAGGATAGAGCAGCTCCTGGACATCAATAGGCTAAGGATGAGCCTGGATCGTGTTTTTGCTCCAGAAGAGCACTACCGCCCTCTCGAGGAGATGCTCGCAGAGATAGGGGTACGTAAAGAGTATGTGTATACCTCTGCCTATCAAAAAGGGGAGATGGCAATAGATGCGCTCTTTCAGAATATGGTCGCAGACATAACCGCCTCGCGGCTGCAGGGAGCCTATCAAAAAGAGCACCTCCAGAAGGCAGCAGGCGCATTAGAGCTTAAGAAAAGAATGCGTGAAGACTTCGGGCTGCAGCAGCCTGCTGTTAATGATACCTATGTTATGGCCTGTATAAGATATGGGGAAGGGATGCTGGATGCCCGTATTGCTGGCGCAGGGAACAAAGAAGTGAATTTCCTGGACCGCTACCTGGACGTCAGAAAAATCGCGGAACAGGTGCAGAGCCACCTGCAGCTGACTAAAGCAGCTGAGCAGGAATACCAGTCCACCCGATGCAGGAGAGATGAGCGTGCAGCCATACAGCAGCTAAAGATATTTGCTGCAAGCATTCCAGATGCCGCTCCCCAGTTCTTCTCTAATGATGGAATGGGGTTTTATGATCATATGCTAAATACGGTCAGTGCACTGATGGGTGAGCAGGGCACCTCAGCGGAATACCATCAGCTGCTTGGTAATGTTCAGCACTCATGGGCGCAGAAGATGGATGAGATAAAGCCACATATCGAAAAAGAGCAAGATATATTGTATGAAAGAGCCCGGCAAGCAGCAGAAGAGGGTTCTGTTGGGTATGAAGGCGCCAGGAATCAGTTTATCCAGTATAGCCTGACATTCAGCAGGCTTTTGAATGAAGATGAGGGGGGTATAGACGCAGCAGTGCAACCTTTAGAAAAAACGTATCGGATAGCGTATCATAGAAACGCACGAGAGTTTGTTCCGAAGAATTAATGTCAAACATTCTTTATTATTATGTAAGGAGAATGTTACATATCTACCAATAACAAAAGCAAAACTATTTATATGAGGAATGCAAAGGATAATATACATTAAATCAAGCATAATAGACAAAGAAGGTGAGCATGATGAAAAACAAAGTCCGGATCTACCGCAAAGGGCAGGGCGTCACCCAGGCAGCGCTCGCAGCCCATCTCAAAGTAAGCAGGCAGACCATCTGCGCGATTGAGCAGGGCAAGTATAATCCTGGCCTGGAGCTGGCGTTTGCGCTGGCCATGGCATTCCATACCTCTGTAGAAGACCTGTTCCATTACGAGCATCCTGGAGAAGCAGCAGAAGCGGATAGTCCGCTGCAATCACCGAAAGCCATTGGATGACAGAGAAGTGGTGTTTCCCTCTGGGCAACAACGGCATCCCATTCCATGGGCGAAATCGATACCATGAATGATGCACGGTACATTCATGTCGAGAGTAGCTATTACTGCGGCAGATGCATGGCAGAGATGTCCCTGGTCCGCCCCGGCGAGTTCCGCTGCCCCAAATGCGGGCAGAGGTATGTGGAGAAGAAAGAGCCTGCTTCTTGATTCTGTTTGCTTGAAAAGATATTAATTAAGATAAAAGTACCTGAGCGCCATCGGCGGCGTGCGGAAAGAATGATGAATGATATCTGCTTGGCAATGTGTCTAACAAAACCACCATATTTATAAAGCGGCATCTATTCACTCTCCTCGGTTACCACGTAACCATTCTACTGCCGCAAGGCAGGACAGAGTGCAGCAATGAGTGTAATAAATGTATAACGAGAGTACCTATCGATGAGCACCTATCAACAAGTAGACTCGGGTGAGCTGATTGAGAAAGCGGCAGCGGCGCTTGCCCAGGACAAGGCATTTGCCCCTCCGCCCTGGGCGCGGTTTGTCAAGACCGGCATGCACAAGGAGCGGCCTCCGGCGCAGGAGAACTGGTGGCACTGCAGGACAGCGTCCATCCTGAGGAAGATTGCCCTGCTCGGCCCGATCGGCACGGAGAAGCTCAGGAGAAAATACGGCGGCAGGAAGAACAGGGGGGTTGCGCCAGAGCATTTCTATAAGGGTTCAGGCAGCATTGTGCGGAAGGCCCTCCAGCAGCTCGAAAAGGCAGGCATGGTGAAGCAGGATCCGAAATCAAAGTATAAAGGCAGGATAATCACTGCCAAGGGCAAGAAGTTCCTCAATGATATCGCCCGGCAGATGCTCCAGGGCAGCAAGAAGGAGTAACCATGGACATTGAAGACATCAGGCAGCGGAAGATGGAAGAGCTTCGCGAGCAGCTCCAGGCGCAGCAGGAGAATATGCAGCTGCAGCAGCAGGTGAGCCAGCTGGAGACCATCATCCGCCAGAAGATGAGCAGGGAAGCGATTGAGCGGCTCAGCAACATCAAGGCAGCATTCCCTGAGCGGTATGTCCAGCTGCTTGCGCTCCTCGGCCAGATGCTGCAGGCCGGACAGCTAACCTCTATCGATGATGCAACCCTCAAGGGCATTCTGCAGCACATCGCCCCAAAGAAAGAGTTCCATATCAAACGGTGACCCATGGCACGCTACAAGCATCTCTCCAAGAAGAAGCGCCTAATGAAGATGCGCAAGCAGACCAGATGGGCCCCATACTGGACCATCCCGAAGAAATACGGAAAAGGCAGGCGCGTTCATCCCGGCAGGCATACGGTCATCAAGCGCAACTGGCGCAGGACCAGGACGCATGCATAAGCAGATCCCATGGCAAAGAAAGACGAATCACCAAAAATAGTGCTTGAAAGGCAGTATACTGTCCCGCTCCGCACCCAGTGGCTCCGGGTGCCGAGAAACCGGCGCAGCAAAAAGGCAATCATCGGGCTGCGGGGATTTATCACGAAGCATATGAAAGCGGCAGTAGTCAAGATAGCCACGCCGGTCAATCTTGCCATCTGGAAGCAGGGGATAAGGCGCCCCCCGCACCACATCACGGTGATTGCAAAGAAGGACAGCGAGGGAACAGTGAGCGTTTCTCTGCCTGGCGAGACAGCTGTCCAGAAAACGCCGAAGATGGCAAAGCATCTCCGGAAGGGGGAGAAAAAGGAGAAGAAGGGGGCAAAGGCTGGGCCGGAAAAAGCTGCGGAAGAACAGCCAGCGCCAAAGCAGGAAGCATCAGTAATCAAAGAGGCGGAAGTGGTAAGTGAAAAAGTAAAGAAAGGGATAAAGCAGGAAGAATAGTTATTTGTCCTGTATTCTCTTCAGTATTCTAAACTAGGTGGTGTTTAAATACATTTCTTCACCGATCCTGATTTTCCCAAACCGCACTATTTTTAAACACTCCTCCCCTCACCATGCCATGCTCCCCTTCCAGAACATCAAGCGAGAGATTCTCACCAAGCGGGAAAGCGCGACAAGTCACGCCCTCGGCTGCCCTCCGGAGCAGCGCCCCATGGATGCGCTGCTCAATTACGGTATTATTAACATTGACAAGCCAGCAGGGCCGACTTCCCACCAGGTGAGCGATTACCTTAAAAGAATCCTTAATCTCGGCAAGGCTGGCCATTCCGGCACACTGGATCCCGCAGTGACCGGTGTGCTGCCGATTGGCATCGGCAGGGCAACCAGGATTGTCAGCTACCTGCTCACCGCAGGCAAGGAGTATGTTGCAGTCATGCACCTGCACCACGAAGCATCACCAGAGCAGATTATTGCAGCGTTCTCCCATTTTACCGGCAGGATCAGCCAGCTTCCGCCGATCAAGAGCTCGGTCAAGCGCCAGCTCCGCCAGCGGACAATTTATTCCATCGAGCTGCTGGACAGTGATGGTAAAGACATTCTCTTCCGCGTTGCCTGTGAGGCAGGCACCTACATCCGGAAGCTGATCCATGATATGGGGCAGTATCTCAGCGTAGGGGCGCATATGTCTGAGCTGCGGAGAATCCGCGCAGGACCATTTGACGAGTCCACCTTGTTCACCCTGCAGGATGTCGCTGATGCATACTGGTATTACACTGAAGAAAAAAAAGAGGCTTTTCTCCGGAAGATAATCCAGCCAGTAGAGAGCGGAATTGCCCATCTCCCAAAGGTCTGGGTGACTGATACCACTGTTGAGCCGCTCTGCCACGGCACTGATTTAGCGCTTCCCGGCATCGCCCGCTACCATGCCGGGCTGCAGAAGGGGAATGCGGTTGCAGTGATGACCTTGAAGGATGAGCTGATCGCAACCGGCAGCATGCAGATGAGCTCAATGGAGATGGCGGAGAGGGAGAAGGGCATTGCGGTGCGGATTGAGCACGTGTTCATGCAGCCGGGAGTGTATACGGAGAAGGCGTAAATCGGAAGGTTTATATAGTACTATAGTGCTATAGCTTGCTATGCCAACCACGATACAAGTTGAAAAAGAAACAGCGGACCTCCTCAAATCAATGAAAGAGCAGACGCAGGCATCCTCGTATGATGAAGTCATAAACAATATGGTACGCCGGCGGGCAACGAAATCGCTCTTCGGCGTATTAAAAGGGATGTCCAGGAAAAGGCTCATGAAAGGGCTACGGGATGAGCACGACCGTATCTAGGTATTTTCTGGACTCATCAATACTCATTGATTATTTCTTAGGCGAAAACACGAAAATTAAAGAGATAGTGGATAGCGTGCATATTCTTTTTATCTCGATAATCAGTCTCTTTGAATTACGAAGGGTTATGTTAAGGGAGGGGATAGAAGTGAAAAAGATTGAGGAGTGCATCGGGCACACGGAAGAGAAGTATATCATCATTGCGCTGAATGCCAAGATATGCAAGCATGCTGCGGAGCTTTCAGTAAAGGAAAGATTAGCAGCGATGGATTCATTGATATATGCTACTTCTCTGTCTCAGAATGCCATATTCGTTACTGGCGACAATGATTTCCGCGGAAAAAGGGATGTAATGATAATAGCTTAGCGCTCTCCTCCCCCATACTGTTCCTTATAGGCTTGAGAACAGATATATCTAACTCAACAGTGGTTACAATATAGGAAGGTTTAAAAATGCCCGTTGAACAACCCACAATATGGTTGAAATACAAAGGAGAGAATATAAAAACGGGCTTATCGCAGTAGCGGTGCCGCTTGCAGGCAAAAAGAAAGCTGCATTTTATGTGGGTATAGATGTTGGTTCTAAGAATGAATCAAGAGACAAAAAAGGCTGTGCGCATCTGCTTGAGCACATGATGTTTAGAAAAAATGATTTTAGAAACTCTGATCAAATCGCTGAAGAAGCAGAATTTAACGGGATGGAGCTTAATGCGCAGACTTCACTCACCGATACCAGGCTAAAACTTTGGCTGCCTCCTGAAAGGTTAGGACTTGCAGTGGAATTGACATATCAATCTATTGCAAGCGGCTCATATGATCCGCAAGAATTCCAGAGTGAAAAGAATGGGCCGGTAACCGCTGAGTTGGTTGCTTACGAGAGGAACCCGACACAGAGGTATGTGAGAAGAGTTTTATTTCCGAGAATATTTGAAGGCACTCCGCTTGAAGATGCGGTAACAGGTACATTTGATTCTGTGAAAGGATTAGAGGTTTCAGATTTGGTCCGCATGAAGAGAGATTTTTATGTATCAAATAATATGGTTGTCACAGCTACGGGAGCAGTTGATCCCGAAAGATTCTTTGAAGAAGAAGGAAAATATTTTGGAAATTTGGCTGAAAGAGAGGTTACACAGCCAGATGTATCATGGAGGTTGCGACCGGGAGTCACTTATGTTGAGTTTGACGATTTAAAGGATCCGCAGAAAGATGCACAGGATCAGGCTGCTGTATATGTAGTTTATCAGGTACATGGCGCTCAGCACGAAGATGCCGCTGGCTTATGTTTAGCACAAACTATGCTGGGAGAGGGGTTTACTTCTTATCTGTTTAGGGAACTCAGAAAAGAGCGCGGAATTGGATACTCGCCAGAAGCAAGTTACCTGTCAATGCGGGGGAATGCGGTATTCATGATGGGGTTACCTGCCCTGCATCCCAACCAATTAGAGGAAGCAGTGGATGTAATAAGTAATATCGTACAAAGGGTTAAGGGTGGTCATATCGATCAAGCATTCTTTAAGGGAAAGAAGACTCAATTACGATCATTAGTGTTATCTCTTCTAGAAAAAAACAGTTTTCATGCAGACACAGCGATAGGGAGAGAATTTGAGAAACCACATTACACTCCAGAATCTTTAATGAGGAGAATAGATGAAATGACTCTTGGATGTTTACAAGACATTGCAAGAAGAAATCTGAGCGGTGATTCGCTCATTGTTGCCGCAAGTGCTCCGGGATATAATAATAGATTGACGGGGCGTTAATCCACCATGAACAGCTCGTTATTATCATTCTCCAGCAGGCCGAGCAATGCCGCAGCGTCTAAGAATGCATGTGCGTAGTTCACCGCAGAAAGGGCAGTGAGCATCTCGTTTTTCTCCGCAAAGTGCAGCGCATCCTCATAATAGCGCTTGGCCATGTCAATCAGGGTATGCGCCATCTGCTGCTCAGCGCCATCAGCAATCCGCACCTCAGCCAGCGCCCGTTTTGTTAACAGAAGGTATTTATCCACCCGTGCAGCAAGCTGCGCAGCACGCTCATCCGGTGATCTTGGTTTCATGCGGCAGCGGGCGCCTGACCGTAATCGGAATCACGTCTTCCGCAAGCTCGAGCTTGGCAATCTCAATCGGGTTGTACCGCAGCTGCTCCAGCCGCTCCGGGCTGAGATTCAGCAGCAGGGGCGCGCCCATGGCGATCTGCAATGCCCTGCTTCCCAGTATCCGTGCTTTCTCGTATTTGGTATGCTGAATATCCTGCATGTTATCCCTCCAGCTTCTCCCGCAGCTCATGCTGCTTTTCCGCAGCGATATCAATCATCGCGAAGATGTCATCCTCAGAGAGCGCAACATCCCCCCCTTTCTGCAATGCGCAGAGCCTGCCATCCCGGGAGATAGCAACCGTCAGCCGAGCGTCATATACTTTTTCCTCATCGGGGGTGGGATCGACGATATACGATTTTCCTATCTTGAAGACCGTCACCTCAATGGGAACATCAGCAAGCGGGAGCGGCGTATCCGTCAGCTTCCCGTATTGGATCTTGCCATCCGCATACTCCGGGAACTTTGTGCTCTGCAGCGCAGCAATCGCCGAGAGCGCGCTCACGTCAAACAGGTTTCCGGCATCATTCACCGTGCAGATATCCACGATGACTGTCCATACCTTCTCCTGGGCAGTGATGCACAGCTTTTTCACATCAATCGCCTTGCTCTCCCGGATCCCCCGGTCAACAACCCGGGCAAGCTCAACAGCTGCAATCCCCGGCGGCCCGACCTCAAAATCAGGGTTTGCGATCGGCAGGAATTCAGCGCCGACCATCAGGCTGCCCTGCTCCGGCGTATCCGGGTACGGCTTGTCCACAACCAGCTTCACTCCGGTAATCACTTCAGTCTCGCCGATCTTCACGCGGGCAGAGCCCTCTGCGTTCTTGACGATGCCGTACTCGACCAGGATGTCCCGGTATTCCAGAGGCTTTCTCCCGTCATAACGGCTTCCCCTCTCCAGGAATTTTATCATATGTGCATGCAATTCTTTGTTCATGGTGCGTACTTCTCCTGCAGCGCCTTCTGCTGCACCGCAATGATCTGGCTGATGCCTTTCCGGCACAGCTGCACTGCTTTCCTAAGATCCTCAGCAGTCATCCTGCCATCCATCTGCAGCAGGGTAATCTCCTTGCTCCTGCCGGTCATGGCAACAGGGATGTCAGCGCCCTCTTCAGCAGAATCCTCCTCGTAATTGAGGTCAAGGATAACAGTATCGCCTGCCTTGCCTGCAGACACCGCAGCAACCAGGTCGCGCATCGGGATTCCCGCATCAGCAAGCGCAATCGCTGCAGCGCAGATGCCTGCGCATCTTGTTCCTGCATCGGTCTGCGGCAGCTCAACGAACACATCCACAACCGCATTGGGAAACTCGTACAGGTTGACGACTGGGAGCAGCGATTTCTCGATCACCAGGCCAAGCTCCTTGGAGCGGCGGTTGCCCCCAGGTCTAACGCGCTCTCCCTTGCTGCTAAAGGGCATCATGTTGTAGTTCACCCGGAGAATCCCTTTCTGGGGATCCTGCAGGAACCTCGGATACAGGTTTCTCGGCCCGTAGACTGCTGCATACGCAATCGTGTTCCCGATCTGGAAATAGCCCGAGCCATCTGCCCGGGGGATGATTCCTGCCTTTGCGGACATCTCCCGCATCTCATCTGGCTTTCTGCCGTCAATTCGCTTCATCGGAATCCCCCGCTTCTGCGCATGGGCCTGCGGTTTGGGTCAAACGGCCTCCGCTCCCGGTGCGGCCTCTCCTCTTCAGGCGGCAAAGGCACTGCCTCTGGCTTGGGGAACTGCCCAAGGAATTCCTTGATGCGCTCGGTCAGCCCGGAGCGGTGCGCATGCTGCTCAATCTCCTTGATGGTCTTTGCTGCAAGCATCTCCCCTTCCGGCGAGCCCTGGATCCAGAGCACCCCGTTCTGCCCGACAATGATCCGGCAGCCCGTGTACTCCTTGATCATGGAGACCATGCTTCCTCCCTTGCCGATAATCCGGGGGATTTTGCTCGGCCCGACGCGGACAATCATGCCCTCGCCGAGCTTCCGCAGCCCCGGCCCTTTCATGGTGAGGTCAATAAGCTTCTGCGTGGTCACGTTGGCAACGCCTGCCACGATCCAGTCCCCAAAGTTGAAATACGCGGTCAGGTCAGCATCGCGCGCGATGAAGTCCGAGGTTGCGTCTTTCAGGGTCAGCATCGCCGAGTATGCGGAATTGATCTCCAGGCGCCAGCCATGCAGGGTGATGTCCACCACCTGCGCAATGACCGTATCATCATTCTTCGGGATATATTTGCCGGAGAGCGGGATGATTTTGATTGCCCTGCCCTCAACGCTCAGTAAGCCGAGTTGCGACGCGACAATATGCTCGCCATCGCGATATGCGCCGAATCCCGGCAGGTAATCCATGCCAGTGGCAAGCTCCTGCCCAGGCACGACAACAGTTTTTTCTGATACGAGCAATGTTCCCATTCATTTCACCTTGACGCTTGTTTGATTGTTTCCATGAGTTGCCTTATTCAGCTGGTCATACAGCTCTTCTTCCATGCCTCCGGGAATCTCAATAATCCCGAGCCAGCTGCCGTCGTTGAGCCACTCCTCTTTCAGCATCCTTCCAAATCCCTTGATGCTGCCGTATGCCTTTGCCGCATACTCCGGCGGTATCTTGATGGTCACTTCTTTCAGCTCAAAGCGGATCGGCAGGACAGGCTGTATCTGCTTGACTATCTTGCCCATCTGCTCCTCAGCAGAGAGGAAGGGGTCGATATGCGCCTTTGCCTCGGCAAGCGCATGCTCAATCCTGCTCATCGGGTGCGGGAGATGCGTCTTGGGATCAACGCCGTTCCGGTGGATCAATGCAATGAGCCTGCGCTGCTTCTCCTCAACCTTGCGCTCCCGGTATGCCTCGGTCAGCTGGATTTCCCCTTCTTTGATGATGATTGCGGCAATCGCCAGCGGATCCGTGGTCTTGAACATGCGCTGGAGCTCGTGCTCAGATGCCAGGCTCCCTTTCTTTGCGTCGCTGAATATATGCTCTGCCTCGAGCACATCCCGGACATCGCTGATGCCCCCATTCCTGAATGCCATCGCTTTCTCCGAGTCGATCGCTACCTCAAATTTCTCCCCGCCTTTCTTCAGGCGCGCGAGATTCATATGGTGGATCCGCTCTTTGTCAAAGGTTTCGCCTTTCATGGTATCCTTTTTTAGGTATCCTTTACTTCTTCAGCTGCTTCAGGACCTGCTCAACCTTGGCCCTGGATATCTTGGTAAACTTCTTCTCGCTGGTTAAGATGTATGCCGCATCAACGCGGTTGGCGTTGAATCCCTTGTCCACCACACGCTTCAGCGCGCTCAGGGCAAGCTCAAAGCATTCCTCGACAGTCATGCTCTCCTTGTACTCCTTGTGGAGGATGTTCTCCACTTCCACCTCCCCTTCGCCGATCACGCTTGCCTTGTACCGGAAGTAGATTCCTGTAGGATCAGTCTCATAGAGCTTGGGGCCGTCGATGTCAATGCCCGCAATCAGCAGCGCAACTCCAAATGGGCGGTAGCCGCCGCTCTGGGTGGTGAGCTGCTTGAGATTAGCGATATCTTTTACAATAGAGGCAACGTCAATCGGCCCGTCATAGGTCACCTGGTGCTGCTGCGCGCGGAGCTGTGCGCGCTCAATCAGGACGCGCGCATCGCTGAGGATGCCTGCTGCAGTGACCCCAATATGGTCATCGACCTGCCATATCTTTTCGACAGATTCGGGCACGACCAGCACGTCCACAATCCGCTTGTCCGAGACCAGTAGTACTCCGTCCTTGCAGGTCATGGCGATGGCAGTGCTTCCCTGCCGGACTGTCTTTTTTGCGTATTCAACTTGAAGCAGCCTCCCATCAGGGGAAAACATCGTGATAGCCCGATCATATCCCATCAGTTGGTGCGGCATTGGTTGTTGCATGATATCACCTTTTGTTGTCAATTATCCGGAAAGATAGCCCTGCGCCTTGGCGAGCGTTCCGCTCATGCCGAGGCTCCTGGCCATCGCTGGCTTTCCTTCAATGGTATGGAGCAGCGCAAGCGCTGCCTTGCATGCATGAACATGGGTATGAGTAGCCTTGAGGATGCCCTGCTGCGCCTTTTGGTTCCACTGGTCGGGCAGTATCCAGACGCCTGCCTCTGCAGCTCCCTTGCTGCCGATAAATCCAAGGATATGCTGCCAGACCGCCTGCGATACTGCTTTGAAGAATACCGGATGCGCTGCCTCAACGGCAAATGCAAGGTATCTGTTGGTTTCTTGAAGACTTGGTAACAGTCGGCTCATATTGTAGAAAGAAGGTAAATAAGGGAAACCCTCTTCATCTGTTGCGCTTCTTTCTCTCTCACAGAAAAGGTGGATATGCTGGGTATTTATAAAGGTTCCTTTTTTTCCTGCCTTCACGCCCCTGTAGTTTAGCTTGGACAGAATTGGGCCCTCCGGAGGCTCAGACCAGGGTTCAAATCCCTGCGGGGGCGTTTTGTATTCCTGTTCAGAAACCTTTATTAATCCCCCTATCCTGAAATCCCCCATGCCTATCCAAAAGAGGGAGCTCATTCCCCTTGCCCTGGTGCTGCTTTCCTGGGCCATTGCAGCGCTTGCATACTGGCTCGTGCCTACCCGCATTCCGGTTGCCAGCCAGAATAATGTGCTGATATTCCTCCTCCCGGGGATAGTACTGGTAGTATACCTCCTTTTCCAATATCTTCCCGTTCTGGAGGTGCACGCAAAGAACATCGTGCGGTTCCCCCATCTCTTCGGGGTGAAGACCGCAGTGGTGCTCTTCTTGTTTTTAGTTTATATCATCACACTCCCCTCTGCGTTTGGGCTGCAGTCCCCGTTCATGCGGGATGCCATCCTGGTGCTTGTCGCGGCGCTGCTGTTCTATCTCGGAACCGTGATCAAGGAGATCAGGCGGAACTTCTTCATCGGCATCAGGACGCCCTGGACATTATCAAGCGATAAAGTGTGGGAAAGGACGCATAAGTTAGGCAGTGTAACCATCCGGTTGAACGCAGCATGCTTCCTTCTCGCTCTTCCGTACGCTCAATATTTTATATGGATAATACTGGTGCCGACTATCATAAATATTGCGGTGCTATTCATCTACTCCTTTATGGTGTATCGGAAGATTCACAGAAGATCATGATAAAGAGTACCGTGTTAACACGAGGTCAATCCCCTGAGAATTCTTCAAGGTGTATCTGAAGGTACATGTATGCGAGCTGAACATCAATAGCGTCTAAAGGCTTTCTGGTTTCCGGATCAGTGACGCCGCCATCTTCAAGCTGGCGAGCAGTGCCTGCTGCCACATAAAAACTATCTGATATGTCATCATCGCTTCCGTTGGGAGAAGATTCTGCCATCAATTGCGCGATCGCAGCATCCTTCTCAGAAAAACATGCCCGATAAACATATCTTCTCCCCTCGAACCTATCATGGCCTCGGACAATGGCTATCCTCGCATTAGGAAACTCCTGAAGAAGGATATCGCGGAGCGATTTTCCTTCCCGTGTTATCTGGAATAGTACATACCGTCTCTGCTCCTCGGTGAGCTGCATAATGTTAAGAGATGCAGGATGCTTTAAAAATCTTTTGCAAATGCCTCAATAAGCACCTATCAGTGCATTAATTTCCAGTAATAATCCTGCTCACTTCTTTTACCTTCTCCTGCATCAGCTCCCTGCTTTTTGCCTCCAGGTTCAGCCTCAGTAGCGGCTCAGTATTGCTGGGCCGGACATTGCAGTGCCAGTCAGGATATTCCAAAGAAAGCCCGTCTATTTTTGTTTTCCTGGCGTCAGCATACTTCATCTCCAGCAATCGAAGGACATGCTCCTTGTCCTTTACCGTAAAGTTAATTTCCCCGGAGATATGGTAATCATTGGTGTCAGCGAGCAGCTCTGAAAGCCTCTTATTTTCCCTGCACATCATCTCCAGAATCTGGAAAGCAGGCAGGTAGCCGTTTTCCGCATACATATCCTTGTATTGGTAATAATAATGCCCGGTAGTTTCTCCGCCGAATATTGCCTTTTCCTTGCGCATCAGCTGCTTGATAAAGGAATGCCCAACCCTGCTGGGAAGCGGCACACCCCCTGATTTGAGGATGGAATCTTTCACATAGTGCGATGCCCGGATGTCATAAACGACCTTTCCTCCGGGAAACTTCTTCAGCATCTGCTTTGCCAGTAGCCCGGTGATGAAATCCCCTGCAATAAAATTCCCTTTTTCGTCAACAAAAAATACCCGGTCGGTGTCACCATCCCAAGAGATTCCCAGGTCAGCCTGCTCTTCCCGCACCTTCTGCTGGATGTCCTTATGGTTAATCAGCGGATTCGGCCCCCTGCCGGGAAAATTGCCGTCCAGCTGGAAGTTCATCCTGATGATGTCCAGCTTCACTCCTCTAAACATCACCTCAGCAACCAGGCACGCCATGCCGTTGCCTGCATCAAGGACTATCTTCTTTCCCCGGAGCGCGCGTTTGTCTATCTGCTGGAGCGTAGCAGCAGCATATTCCCGCAGTATTCCTTTTTTCTTTGTTATCTTTCCCCGGTGTGCTGCAGGAAACCTGCCCTGCCCCACCAGCTGCTGAATCTGCCGGATACCTTCCTCAGTAACCGGAATCGCTTTCTCTTGGACAAATTTTAGGCCATTATACTCGCCCGGGTTGTGGGAAGCAGTGATCATGATGCCGGCATCAGTCTTCAACACATACGATGCAAAGTAAAAGAGGTCAGAGGAGGCAAGCCCGATATCAATAATGTCAGCACCCTGCTCCCGCACACCCTGGACAACCGCAGCATGGATTTGAGGGGAGGAATTCCGCATGTCCCGGGCAATCACCACGGTTTTGGGCTTGCAGCGCACCACAAATGCCCGCCCAATCTGCTCCGCGATATGCTCATTGAATTCATGGGGATAGATGCCGCGGATGTCGTAGGCTTTGTAGATGGACATGGAGGTATTAAATAGAAGGTGGTATTAATAGATTGTGGAAAAAAGAGTTTGCTTGTATCATTACGCAGCCGTTCTTTCCAATTCGCACAGTTCGTACTCTTTCCGCATTTCTGCTTGTGCGAGTGCAATG
This sequence comes from Candidatus Woesearchaeota archaeon, assembly GCA_016203335.1. Classification (GTDB taxonomy): domain Archaea; phylum Nanobdellota; class Nanobdellia; order Woesearchaeales; family JACQNA01; genus JACQNA01. The sequence continues at coordinate 3,413 of JACQNA010000088.1, read as the reverse complement.
TGCTTCTTGAGATGCTCATCAAAAGATGCAAACGCCTTTTCGTAGGCAATAATCTCTTCTTTGATGATGGAGCAGACTTTGATGACGGAAATCGTCTCTGTAGCAGAATTTGCCCCTTTGAGAAACAGGCTCACATAACCGCCAATGCTCGCTAGCCTGTTACGAAGATGATGTTCCAGGGCATCTGCGAATTCCCTCTTGCCCTGCATTCGGAATTGCTGGGCAACCCGTGTGATGACATCCTGCCGTTTTTTGACTTCATCCAGCAACTCTTCAGCAGCAGCATAGTCAGGTTTCCGTTCAAATTTGTTAAAGATATCCCACAGGGTCTGCTGGGCGAACCACATAAGGAAACCAGTGGAGAGGGTGTATATTAATGTTTCTTATGTAATTCCAAAGATTTTTATAAACAATATGGCTTACCAAAATAGTGGACCCCTTCCGCCTTGCAGTAAAGTCGTTCATTATCAATGAGAGCAATAAGCTCTTGATCGTCAAAAAGCTCGCAGCCACCACCGGTCACAGACCGGTGGCATGCTCGCTCCCTTCGGTCGCTCGGGCTGATCGCTTTTTTTCCGCCTCGCACACCACTCGATTCCACCACTCCAAGAGTGGTGGTGTGCGAGACATCAAGCGCCGGGACAATGATGTGCATAAGCCAGGCGTCTGGGAAATCCCTGGAGGAAGGCTGGAGCTTGGTGAAGACCCCTATCTCGGCCTGCAGCGCGAGACCAAAGAGGAGACTGGGCTGGACATTGAGATTATACATCCGCTCGACGTGCATCACTTCACCCGCGATGACCAGCAAAAAATCACCATGATCATCTTCCTCTGCAAAGCGCTTTCCAGCGATGTCCTGCTCAGCAAGGAGCACACGCACTTTGAATGGTCGCCGGTGGAAAAAGCGACAGAAAAGCTGCATCCGACACTGCATCCAGTGATTAGTGCATATCAGAATTATCTCACCAGAAATGAGTAATAAGTGATTTACTCAATGCTCTGAAGAATGCGGCAGCCGAAACAGCGGTTCCCAATCTTCTGGCCGCTGGACAGGAAACCCGGCTAATAATTGACTAATGTCACCCGCATACTGACCAAAGTCTTGGCCGGGCGGCGCGCGCTCGTACACGCCAATGAATCCCATATGCGCAAGCCGTTGTTCAATGGCACTCGCCGTTTCTCTGAATGCTGCAATTTCACGCAAGGGCATAACCATGCCATCATACTGAACCAAGGTGCCCAGTGCATCCCGCGGCGGCTTATTCACCGCGACGCACAACCGATCACTATTGAGGTTTTGGAGCTCAGGCAAGAGGGAATGGTCATATTCCCGTGCGATTTCCCGAAACAGCTGCCTCAAAACCTGAAAAAAATCATCATACGCCTGTTCGCCAAACTGTTTCCTGAACCAGAGATCAAACGTCCCGTCATTCCACCGAAGGAATTGCTCAGGTTTTATATCAGTTTTTCTTAAAAGCCTTGCCAGGAAGGCCTCTTTAGCCCTATTGAACGGGTTTCGATAGACAAATTCATATAACATCGCCCGAAAGGTGACGAGTTTTAATGCAGTTGTTGCATCCTGAAATGCCCACGTACCATCATAGGCAACATGCCGGTATTCATCAAAGATGTCTTCCTGGGACAACCAGTACATCTCACGGAACTGGGGTGGTATAGATATCATTGCCTGATCCAGAGCGATATACGCCAGATTGTCCACATCAAGTCCTTCGCGTGAGTTAAGCAGGGCGCCGACAATGCCCTGGCCCTGCACAGTTGCAACGAGCTCTTCAAGGTCAATATGGTGCTTTGCCAACGCCCGTAGGACTCGCGTATTTTTTCCGATGACGTTTCTGACAAGCAATTCTTCATTATAATATGCCGGGTCAATCACTTTACCCTGGTCAGAATATGGAGGTGTAGCGACATCATGAAATAATCCTGCTGCAATCCCGAGCTTTCGGTGGGCATCATCAAAATTGTTTTGGGTGAGCACGATATCCATCATGATTGCAGTCATCCATGAATGTGCCTCTCGTGTAGCGTTAGTTCCGAGATACAGGGCACTCGCTCCCAATGTGCCAAGCTGCTTTACTCCTGACATCCGAGTAAACGCCTCATTTTTGGTTAGATCCTGATAGATTGCGCCATGTGAACAATACCGGAACCGAGTATTCCTGATCTGGACAAAAGGGCCATCATAGCGATCGTATACATCCGGCCCTGCATAAAGGGGGATATATGCGGCATCTGGCGTTTCAATCATGACCGAGGGATGCTGCTCTGATTTTTAAAAGTATTGCCAGATTTTGATGCATTCTACATGATCTGTTTCACGAAGAGAATTGGTATTTATCCCGGGATATCGCAATATTCCCCACCTGGATCTCTTTCTTCCCTCTCTGCACCGCATGCTTCAGGCCGTTCATGCAGGCTCCCGGAATCCCTTCCATAGATGCTCTGCTGCCTGATATTTCTCCAGCGTATCCGTCTGCAGGAACTGCCCGGAAAAGCGGAAGCCGAACAGCCTGCCTTCAGCAGCCAGCAGCGGCCAGACATCCCGCTCAATGGAGAACGTGGTGTTCCGCGGGATATAATCAAATATCTCCGGCTCAAGGATATAGAGCCCTGCGGAAATCAGCGTTGAGGGCGCAGCCTCCATCTCCGGCTTCTCGATGAAATAGCTGATTTTCTCACCATCCAGCTTCACGCATCCTGATTTTGCCACATCCCCTTCAGTTATCGCCAAGGTTGCCAGCGCCCTGTTTGCCCGGTGGAATGCGAGCATTTCATTGATGTTAATGTCTTTTAATTCATCGCCGTTCATCATCACAAACATCTGATTGCCGATCAGCTCCTGCGCCAGCTTTAATGCGCCGGCAGTTCCCATCGGCTCCTGCTCAATAGAGTAGGACACTGCATCCCTGAAATGCCGCTGGAACTGCTCCGCCTTCTGCCCCAGTCCGAGGACAATCCGCGGGATGCCATAGCGCTGTGCCAGCTCCATGTTCCACGCTACCTTTGGCTTGCCCTGGATGGGAAGGAGCGTTTTTGCAGTATGGTCGGTTAGCGGCTTGAGGCGCTCTCCGATCCCTCCGGAAAGGATGAATGCAGTGGTGAGCATGGGGAAGGGGAAAAAGAATTTTTATTTAAACCTATGCACAGGGCAGATAAAGAAAAAAAATAAAAAGAAATCCTCATTCTTTTTTCTTCAGTTTGCCGATCGCTTCTGCAACGCCCTTGCTCTCGCTGTCCAGCCATTGCTTGTAGCCCTCGAGCTTGGCGATCTTCTCCTCCTTCGTGAGGAAATTCCTGCCAGCGCTCTCGTTGCAGCAGCTCGTTTCGCAGTACATATCGCACCTCCGAATCCGTATTGGATTTCCGATATCAGAAAACGGAACATATTTATATAT
>JACQNA010000087.1 GCA_016203335.1 Candidatus Woesearchaeota archaeon | reverse complement strand
GGATTGGCGTAAGGTCGTTCAACTTGGCAAGTATTTGCGCGTCAGAAGTTAACTCTTTTGTCATATCCGCAGGCACTTTATGTACTACACCAGCGGCGATTTCTTTTTTGGTCATAAGCTTATTTTACCAAATCTTCTATTTAATTTTTTCTTTGGCGGCAAATTCTTTCCCGACAATTTATTAAAACACTCCATTTGTATTTGGAGAATCTTTGAGCGCTTCCTGCGACGCTTCCCACGCTTCAATGATCTTATCGCCTTCAAAGCGGAAAATGTGTATGACCGACCACCGGGAGTTTGGTGAGAGCTTCACTTTTCCATGAACGGCAACAAGGTCTCCGTCTTCAAGTGCACGCAATGTCTCGTACATTTTATTTGGAAATTCTCGCGCGTTTTCTTCCATACCCCTCAAAAGCGATTCACGATCGCCCTTAAAATAGGCGTTGTGGTGACGAAATCGAGGATGGATATATTTCTCGTATGCCTTACGTACTTCGCCTGAAGAAGCAAGACGTAAAAATGATGCGGCTATGTCTTTTTTATTCATCTTTCTTCCCCCGCTTTCCTAAGGTCTGCGATAATGATTTTCTTCATCTTAAGCATTGCAGGGGTGGTCTTTTCAGGATTTTTTGACATCAATGCACCCATATTTGATGGAACAATCTGCCAGGAAACGCCATACTTGTCTTTAACCCACCCGCATTGCTCAGCTTCGGGAACCGCAGAAAGTTTGCCCCAAAAGTAATCTATCTCTTTTTGATCTTTGCAGTTGACCATTAATGAGACGGCTTCATTGAAAGCGAACTTGTGCTCATGGGCGCTATCCATGGCGCCGAATTCCTGGCCTTCTAGGACGAATTGTGCATATTTTACTGTCCCTTCCTTGTCGGGCTTCTCGCCTTTCGTATAGCGTGCAAAGACCTGCGATTTTGAGCCTGGGAAAACCGATGTATAGAACTCAACAGCTTCTTCCGCCTTGCCGCATACATCCCTGGTAAACATCAGCACCGGCGTGATCCTCTGCGTAGAATCACCCTCTGCGTAAATGACCTGCCACGACACCCCGTACTTGTCCTGTATCCAGCCATATCTCTTGCTGAATGGATATTCACCGAGCTCCATCATGACGGTTCCTCCAACAGAGAGCTTTTCCCAGAGTTTATCCACATCCTCAACCGTCCTGCATTTGGCATGGAATGATATGGATGGGTTGATTTTGAACAGCGGGCCTGCGCTTATAGCCATGAAGTCATATCCCTTTATCTGAAAACCAACGATGTCACAATCGCCTGACGGCGTATCATGTATTTGCGTCTTGAAGTTTATTTTGGAATTGTCAAAGACGGAGGTATAAAACTCAGCCGCTTCTACTGCTTCCTTGTCGAACCACAAATGCGGAACTATCTTTTGTTCCATTTTATTCACTAGCCTCGATATATTTCCTGAAATTATTCAGTAATCCTCTTTTTACCCATTCCTCGGCGTAGGCTGGAGCATGCTCACGTGATTGCCTTCGGTGTCGATAAATGTGGCATAAAGGCCCACGCCGGGAATTTCATCCGGCTCTCCTGGTTTTTGCATACCGCCCAGTACTTTTCCGCCGGCATTCTTCACCTTTTTCATGGCCCCTCTAATGTCATCCACGGCAATCGTTATCCGCGTGTGCTGGTCCGGCTTTGTTTTCTGAAAGAAGCCCCCATTGATGGTGCCGGGTTTCTTGACCATGCGATTCTCATCGGTTTCGGTGGTCGTGACAAGAACATACTCTCCCATTTCCGGACCTAGTTGATTGGTCTGCCAGCCAAAGGCGCTCTCATAGAATTTCCTCATCCGGCTTCTATCCGCTGCCGGCATTTCAAAATGGACTACGGGATTCATTTCGCTCATAGATTTTACCCCCTTAGTTTTTATTCTTCATCTCTTCCGGCATTTTGCTTTCATTCATATAAAATACCTCCCAGATATGCCCGTCCAAATCCTCAAAAGCCCGCCCATACATCCAGCCATGGTCCTGCGGCGCCCTCGGCTCGTTGCCCCCGGCGGCAATGGCCTTCTTCATCATATTGTCCACCTCTTCCCGGCTCTCTACTGATAATGCCAGGAGCACTTCGGTGCTTTTTTTGGCATCGCAGATTTCCTTATTGATGAATGTCTTGAAGAACTTCTCCACCAGCAGCATGGCAAACATGTCCTTGCCAATAATCATGCAGGTTGCGTTCTCATCGGTAAACTGCGGGTTGAATGTAAATCCAAGTGCGGTGAAGAATCTGATTGTTTTCGCAAGGTCTTTCACAGGTACATTCACGAAAATCTGTTTTGCCATCTTACTCCACGTACGCCTGTTTTAATCTGAAATTCTGCATCATAGCCTGAGAAATGCAGTTGTTTATTAACTTTAGTATTGCCAGCAGAAATCAGCAGGAATCAGCAGGAATCAAGAGGCCATTTTACCCTGCAAGCACCAGCGCCAGCGCAGCTACGGCTACCACAGCATACACTCCCCTGTTCCACCGCCAGACCTTTGCTCCATCAAACATCCCGAACGGGATCATGTTGAACAGCGCCAGCCAGGAGTTGATCCGGAATCCGTATGCCCCGAAGATGCCGGGGATAAGCGAGAACAATACGGCAAGAGCGATATTCACTATCGGTCCTGCAGCGCTGATCTTCCCGACTTTCGCTGAATGATAGACCGTGCTGCGGAACATGACTGCGCCAGGGGCTGCAAACACAACCCCTACAAAGCTCATAGCAATGGCAAGCAGCAGCATGGAGTCAAAGCTCCGGAACTCTGCCCAGTACTGGTAGCGCTGCGCCATGAACTTATGGCCGAGCTCATGCAGCAGGAATCCCAGGCCGACGGTGATTGCCGCAAGCAGCAGCGATGGGAAAAATCCGCCTACTGCATCCCGCAGCACAATGGCAAATGCCAGGGATATCGCTCCCCACGCTTTTGCCAGATCCCGGATCTCCAGAGATGAGAAGCGCATATACCCCACACAACCAAGTCCCTTTAAATGCTTTTCTTCTGCAGAACGCGAGAGAGCACTTGCAGCAGGAAAGGGTATCCCATAGGTTCCCTCTCAAGTGCAGCCATCTTCTGCTCCAGCACATCCCGCACTATCCCCAGATATCGTTCTTCGCCGGACTGCACCATGCTCCAAAGCAGCATGCTCATGCCGCTCGGCATCACATTATCCTCATCGCTGCTGATCTGCACTACCAAGTCAGGATTGCTTTTCCCGTAGCTGAACAGCCGCTTTCCGTCATAAAACCGCTCCAGCGCCGCATCGATGGTCTTGATGCACTTACTGCGGTATTCCTCCTTCCCTGTCGCCACATGCAGCTCAGCCAGCGCCCAGGCAACCGCAGCATAGTCCTCCAGGAATCCGGGAATATTCCCTCCAACAATCCGTGCGATCCCGCTGAAAGAAAGGATGTATCGCATCACCTCCTCTGCCTCAGCTATCGCTTCCCGCACCCCGCAATATCTGCCGTACATCGCCATTCCTGCTATCATCAGCCCGTTCCATGCAGTGATATGCTTGGCATCAACAGCAGGCGCAACCCTCCTCTTTCGGTACTCAGTGAGCAGCTGCAAGTCCTCATGCAGCAGATCGGGTATTGGCTCTGTCGCATGCAGATGGTTCTTTCCCTCAAAATTGCCGTGCGGAGAAATGGAGAATGCCCCGCGGAATTCCTTCTGATGGATGACATGCCCCATGATCTCGTCATGCGTAAACACATAATATTTCCCTTCCTCCCCCTCGCTATCCGCATCCTGGCTTGCATAATATGCTTTCCCCTGTAAAGTGCCGGAGACATACCGGACGATCCCTTCTGCCCGATCCCTGAAAAAAGGGTCGTTGCTCAGCCCATACGCAAGGCTGTACGCCTGCAGCAGCAATGCATTGTCATACAGCATCTTCTCAAAATGCGGGATCTCCCAGCGCTCATCAGTGCTGTAGCGGAAGAATCCGCCGCCGAGATGGTCATGCAGTCCGCTCATCCCAATCTTCCGCAGGCTAAACAGCACCTTGTCCATCTCTTTCTGCTGGAGCAGCAGCAAGAAGCTCAGCGTCGGCACAAACTTCGGGCTGCCCCGGAATCCGCCGTGCAGGGAATCAAACTGTGAAACAAATTCCCTGGCAAATCCCTGGAGGGGAGCATCGCTGAGGGGTTTTGCCGCAGCAGGCTGCTCATGCAGCATATCAGCGAGTTGCCGTGCCGCCTCCCGGACCTGCTCCCGCTTATTCTGATAGGTGTCATTGATCTGCTCAAGCAATTCCAGAAAACCAGGCATTCCATACTTTGTTTCCACAGGAAAATACGTCCCGATGAAAAATGGATGTTTGTCCGGGAGAAGAAATGCGTTCAGCGGCCAGCCACCCTGCCCGTTCAGCAGCAGGGCAGCGCGCATATAGAGCGCATCCAGGTCAGGCCGCTCTTCACGATCAACTTTAATGGAAACAAAGTGCGCGTTCAGGTACTCGGCAATCTCCCTGCTCTCAAATGCCTCATGCGCCATCACATGGCACCAATGGCAGCTGCTGTACCCGATAGAGAGGAAGATAGGCTTATCCTCTTTCTGTGCTTTCTCCAGCGCCTCTTTCCCCCAGGGAAACCAGTCCACCGGATTATGCTGGTGCTGGAGGAGATACGGGCTGCTCTCCTTGCTGAGCCGGTTTGCCATCAGTCGTAGATCTCTTTCTTGACGCGCTCTTTTGGGACATGAAACTCTGTGGCAAGTATTTTCTCCATCTCCTGCACAAAGGGCATGGGGCCGCAGAGGAAGAATAGGGTAGCATCATGCACATGCTCCCGGATCATTGCTGCGTCAATCCTGCCCATCATGCCTTCCCACTGCTGCTGCGTCAGAGTGAAAAGATGAGAAATGTTCCCTTCTGACAGCTCCTCAATCTCTTTCCGCCAGAGGATGTCCTGCTCAGTCTTGTTGGAGTATATCAGGTGCGCTTTCGCCGCAAGCCGCTTGTCCCTGATGTACCGCATGATGCCGATCAGCGGAGCAATGCCGCTGCCCGCGCCCAGCAGCACGATGTCCTGCATCTCGTCTGTATAAAAGAAATGCCCGAATGGCCCGCTTATGAAAAAGGGGTGCCCGGCACCGACTTTCCGCACCAGGTAATCAGAGAAAAACGCGTTCTCTATCGGCTTCACGGTCAGCTCCAGATACTCGGTGTTCAACGGCGATGAGGAGACCGAGAACGCGCGCTGCTGGACTGGCTTTTTCCCGTCCCTGATCTTAAAATCCCCATCCTCTTTCATCTCGCAGCGGATCATCATGAACTGCCCGGGCGCAAAGGGCATTGCCTGCCCGGTCTTCAGCCGGATGCACCTGGCATTGGCGCCGATGGAAAATACTTCGCTGACGGTTGCGGGAATATCGCGGAGCATATGCAGAGGATTGCGCGCTGGTTTAAAAATCTGCTGGCTCCCTGCGGTACCTGCGGAGAATAAAAGGGTAAGCCTCTTCTACTATCCTTCCCTCATACACTAATGGAGCCTCCCCGGCATACGCCAGCCTCCATTCTCCCTTGCGATCCAGGATCTCTACCATGATTTGGTTGTCACCCACAAATGCCTTCCTCACCGCGTACCCGCATACTGCATCCAGCATGCTCATTGCCTGCTCCCGCTGGTCCTCGCTCGGATTGAACAGCGCCTTATGCAAGAGCTGATCTATGACGAGAAATTCCCTTTCAGTCTCCTCATCACTCATCCGTGCGCGCCTGCACATAGACCGCAAGTCAGTAAGAAAGTCAATGGTCCTGCTCAATGGGAGGATCATATGCATAAAAAATCCAGTTCAGTTAATAAGCTTTGCCTGTAAAAAAGACATATTTATATATTATCCTCTTATCTGTCTCCCTATGGCCCAGCCTGAACGCCCAAAATGGGTAAAGGACAAGAGCACGGCAACAGACTTTGAGGTCATCCAGGCTCCCCCTTGGGACGATTATAAAGATTTTAAGATAGAGCCGACTGGCCACTATGTCCTCATTAAAATCCTCTGGGACAGGGCGCAGATCAGCGTCGCTGTCTGCAACAAAGAGCACGAGATTCTCAAGGAGTTCCGCGGAAAGAGGGCGCAGGACATCTGGACAGCGCTCTTCAATTACGAGGAAAAGCACAGCCTCCAGTGGCTCACCAAAAAAGACCATATCGCCTATCTCGGCAAAGAGCTGAAGAAAGCGGAGATTGCATTAGCGATGGGAAATAGCGGGTATTATCAGGAGTAACAAGGGTAGCGCCAATTAAGCGAGCGGTGGAGTATCTGCAAAAGCTTGGTGGGAGGGGATGCTCCCTCGGGAGGGTACAACCCATATCATTGCAACATGTCGGAAATCGCCATTATACGTTTCTTGCTCGAACATATCTCACAAGAAGGCGATTTCCGAGCATGCTCAAAAATCTTCGATTTTTGACAGCACGGAGCGAGCCGGCGCTACCCTCAATAAAATAAAATTTTTTCGTAATCCCTTACGGAACAATCTCCACTCCCTTCCAGAACGCGAAATAGCCCCTGATGTGCTTTTGCTCGTCTTTTGGCACCGGCAGCTGCCAAGCGGCATCAGGGTTCTCCTTGCCCTGAACAGCAACAATATAATATTTCGCCTCGCCCTTCCAGTAGCTGCTTGCTCCGCTGCTGAGCCTGAGATGCTCCATACGCACTGCTTCCGGCGGGAAGTAGCAGACGCCATCAATGATATGGCAGTTCCCACTTTCTGCAATGACTGTTCCATTCCATATCGCCTTTGGCATGTTCGATACGGCTGCCGGGAATCGGACCCGGGCCACAAGCTCTTTCCGCAAAAATTTGGCGTGGGAAGCTCGGATCATGCCACTAGACCACAGCCGTGCAGGAAAAAGAAAAAAGTCCTCACTTTAAATAATTTCACATTTGGTTTTGTCTTACCAACAATCATAAACCGTATCAGGAATAGCATAGACAAACCAAGAATTACCAGTGCCCGTATGCATGATTGCTTCTTTCGGAACAAGGAATCCAACATGTGTTCCCTGCTTTGTCGGATAGAGTGTATCAATGACGCGCGTAATCTCCTTTTGCAGGGTGAGATAATCAGACACTTCTTTCGGCTTTTTGCCTTTAAGGGCTATCTCATAAAGACTGTACCTCTGGCTAATCTCCTCCCAGAGGTTCTGTAATACGCCTCCGAATTCCCACGCTAATCGCGAATGCAGTGCAGACTGCTGGGCGCTGGTGGAATCATCATAGAGCCAGCCTCTGAGTTCCACCCACCGATGATATTCCGGCCTGCTGAACTTGTACACCTGATCCACGCTAAGATATTTTCCCGCAAATTTGGTGCATGGCACAACATCTGCCTCTCGCGGGGTGCCGCAACTGCTGATAATGGCTGCTCCTGCTGCAATGGCAGCTAATCTTTGGACTAAGTTCATCAAAAAAGAAAAGAGTGTCGGGATTTATAAAATTTATGCAAGGAAACAACAAACTATTTAAATATCTGGTACCGCCCCTCGCCCATGCCCCTAGCGCCCCCAGACTCCATGGATGACTGCATCTACTTCACGAGAAGGGCTGGCGATGGCACAATCATGGCCTGGGTGCAGAGAATGCCCTGCCCGCAGTGCAAAAAGGGAAGGATGGGCAAGCCGCTCAAGAAAAACGGCAAGGTGGACAAAAAATCTCCCTTCTACACCTGTCCAAGCTGCAATTACCAGGAGCAGTCTCAGGAGCATGAAGCAAAGTTAAATCTGGAAATCATCTACACCTGCCCGAAATGCAGCCATCAGGGTGAAACAGCAGTCCCATACAAGCGAAAGCTCTTCCAGGGCGTGCAGTCCTACATCTTCGCGTGCCAGAAATGCAACACCATCATTCCGATCACCAAGAAGATGAAGGACATCAAGGAGAGGGGACAGAAAGATGAGGAGCCTGAGCCATCGCTCGAATGAATAACAATATTTAAAAACTCAGCAATAAGAAAAAAGGGCATGGACATCATCACCAAGTGGAAAAGCATCCTCTTCTCACCCAGCGCGTTTTTCTCGAAGACAGCAAAAGAAGGATATAAGGAGCCGATGCTCTTTATCATTGTACTGTACTTTGCCTACACCATACTCAGCATTCCGATCTTCGCTATCCTCTTCAGGCAGATGGCGGCGGAGCTTCCATTCGCTGGAGGAATGTTCGCAGCTATACTCTTCATAAGCATTATCTTCGGGCCAATACTCACTCTCCTGTTCCTGCTCATCTGGACTGCATACCTGCATCTCTTTGCGTGGCTGTTCGGCGGGAACGGGTATGTGCATACATTGCAAGCTGTCGCATACAGCTCAGCGCCGACATTTCCCCTCAGCCTGATTGCCCAATACCTCGGCATTATTCCGATAGCAGGACCCTTTCTCAGCCTGCCGATTAACCTTGCAGCAATGGTGTACAGCATCGTGCTCATGATTATCGGCATCAGGACACTGCATAGGATCTCTACCGGAAGGGCAGTTGCCGCTGTCCTGATTCCGTATGCACTGCTGTTCCTTATTATCATGGTCATTGTGGTTTTAGTCCTGTTTACAGTACTCTCCTATTTGCCTAATGCCCCGGTTGCCCAGTTCGATTAAGCGGTATCTTTTTAAACACCCTGCCATACATACGAAGCATGAAGAAAGTCTTGGTCACCTCCGCCCTGCCCTATGCCAATGGCAGCATCCACATCGGCCATCTGGTGGAATATATCCAGACAGACATCTTTGTGCGCTTCCTCCGCCTGACCGGCAGGGATGTTATCTATATCTGCGCGGATGACGCCCATGGCGCCCCGATAGAGATTAACGCGGCAAAGCAGGGGCTCACTCCCGAGCAGCTGATTGCAAAATATTACCAGGAACACCAAAAGGATTTTCAGGCATTTCACATCAGCTTCGATGAGTTTTACACCACCCATTCGCCGGAGAACAGGAAATATGCCGACCTTTTCTTTGCAAAGCTGAAGGAAAAAGGCTTGATCTCCACCAAAGAGGTTGCGGGCCTGTTTGATGAGGAAGCAGGCAGGTTTCTGCCGGACAGGTATGTCAAGGGAGAATGCCCCAAATGCCACGCCAAAGACCAGTATGGTGATGTTTGCGAGCAGTGCGGAGCTACCTATACTCCCAAAGAGCTCATCAATCCCTACTCAGTTATCTCCGGCAAGCAGCCAGTCAGAAAGAAATCGCTCCACTACTTCTTCAAACTGAGCGCATTCTCAGAACAGTTGAAGGTATGGCTCACTGAGAATAAATCCCTGCAGCAGGAAATCATCCATTATGTCCTCAAATGGATTGAGCAGGGTCTGGAAGACTGGGATATCAGCCGTGACGGCCCTTATTTTGGGTTCCCTATACCCGGAGAAACAAACAAGTTCTATTATGTCTGGCTTGATGCCCCGATCGGCTACATTTCCGCTACCCAGCATTACTGCGACCAGGAAAAGAAGAATATCGACGACTACTGGAAGAACGGCGAGATCATCCACTTCATCGGCAAGGATATCATCTACTTCCATTTCCTGTTCTGGCCGGCAATGCTCATGGCAGCAGGCTTTGCCCTGCCCCAGACTATTGTCGTGCACGGCTTCCTGACAGTCAACAAAGAGAAGATGTCCAAGAGCAGGGGCACGTTCATGACTGCCCGCACGTTTCTGGAGCAGTTCCATCCGGAAACCCTGCGCTTCTACTATGCAGCAAACCTCAGCAATAAGATGGAAGACATCAACCTGGACCTTGCTGACTTCCAGGAGCGGATCAACAATGAGCTGCTCGCCAATATCGCTAATTTTGCCTACCGGGTGCTCTCTTTCACTAACGCGAATTTCCAATCAAAGCTCGGCGCGGAGATTGACCACGCCTTCCTCAAGGAAGCGGCATGCGATAAGATAGACCAGCATTACCAGTCCTGCAATTTCCGCGAGGCAGTGAAGGAAATACTGAGAATCAGCACCCTCGGCAACAAGTACTTCCAGGACAAGGAGCCGTGGAGGCTGGTGAAGACGAAGAAGAAGGAGGCGCAGAAAGTGCTCACTACCTGCGTCAATCTCGTCAAGAACCTCTGCATCATCCTTAAGCCCATCCTGCCGGAATATGCAGGAAAGCTCGAGCAGCAGCTTAATCTCAATGATCTCAGCTGGAAAGACCTCTCCACAGAATTGAAGGATCACACCATCAACAAGGCAGAGATCATCATCAGGAAGATTGAGCAGGAAGGCAGAGAGCAGCAGGAAAAGGCCCAGGCAGACCCCTTTGCGCAGCTCAATATCAAGGTGGCAAAGGTCATAGCAGTGCAGGCGCATCCCCGCGCAGACAAGCTCTACATCATGCAGATTGATCTCGGGGCAGAGCAGCGGCAGATTGTCTCCGGGCTGCGGGAGCATTACACCGAAAAAGAGCTGCAGGGAAGGCTGATCTGCGTGCTGAGCAATCTCGAGAAAGCAAAGCTCCGGGGTGAGGAGAGCAACGGCATGCTGCTGGCAGCGGAAAAGGATGGCAAGGTCGTGCTGCTGGAGCCGAAAGGGAAGCCAGGGGAGCAGGTTACAGTAGAGGGAGTGAAGCCGACGGCAAACAGCATCACGATCAGCGCATTCGCAAAGATACCGATGGAAACAAGGCATAAGCGGATATATTATCAGGGCAAAGCATTGCACACAGCAAGCGGAGAGGTGATGGTGGAGATTGCAGATGGGGCAAAAGTCAGCTAATGGAAAACTCCTGAAAAAAATCCTTACGGCTATCCATCCTGAAACCAAAGCATTTCTTGGGTTCCTGCTGGACCACTATTCCCGGACCACGACAGGGTATGAAAAGGCATGTGCAGATCTCTTTAATCTGCCATACACCGCCATTGTGCACCGTCTTCCATTGTTCTCTCATGGATCCATTCGTCGCTACTTTCATGGTGACCTTGAGTTTCTTGTGGAGAATCGCGATGGGAAATATGTACTCAGGGATGGAGTGTGCCACATTCTTCCTGTCCTCCGCTTTGCAACGGTTTACCCCTCAACAAAAAGACTTTCCTTTTCCCAGATTATCCAGGAGAATCCTGGAGAACGCGACACAGGGATATCTCACGCATTAGAGATGCTCGTCTATCTTGATACCCATAAGGACGTGATGCGCGCGGACCTTGCGCGGCAGGTGAGGAATGATTCCGATATGGATCCAGGCCATTTTCATCGCTGGGTAAAAGCAGGGCTGATAACTGCCGAAAAGAGGCGGTTCTATGTAAGAGGGCAGCGAAGCGGTATCCGCCCTGATGTTTATGTCTTTAATCTTACCCCATTAGGCAAAGAGATTAATGAAGAATTTATACAGCCGCTTCACCGCATGGACTTCGCCTACTTTAAGGAACATGATCCGGATATTCGCCAAGGAATAAACAGCTTATATTGGTATCTCAGTACCCTCTCTCCGAAGTATGAATCGCTTCGGGAAGAAGCCTTCATCAGCGCCATCCGGGAGGTTGCTGAGCTGCGCCAGTTGGGGTCCGGAGATCTGATTCAGTGCGATGAGCGGATCAATCATGCCTTGCAGGCCTTGGATTTCCTCCAACAGCCCCTTCCCACAACCGCGCTTCCGGATTATCTCAGGAGGCACTTGGATGGGTATGTCTATGCCCTGCCGCAGATTGTCAATCTGCACACTAATGCCCACAATCCAAAGAGCAAGTAGAAACCTTTTTATACAATGATTGCCCGTATACTCCCATCCCATGTCACCGTTCCAAAAGTGGTGGTTAGTCCTTCTGGTATTTGCAGTTATTCCGCTGGCACGGGGGGCGCAGATTGAGTGCTATAATAAGCCGTTTGATGGAGTCTGCTTCGGCATTGTTGACAGGGAATGGAGTGATGTAGTCAATAGTTGGGAAGATGATGCATACTGGAAATACTGCTCGTTCATTGACCGAGGGTTTGTCTCGTCGCCACCTACTGCCCAAGGATGGTATAACCGGGAGTGCAGTAATATCCTGACAAGTGATCTCGGAGTCTGCTGCTACGGTTTTCAGGACAAGCGGGATTTTCTTATTCCTCCCTCAGAATACCCTCCAGGAGCGATATGTATTACTGATACAACACCTTCTGAAACGAACAGGATAGTCATTAAAGAAACAACTGAATACAATCCAAACACTGAACGGAGGTTTTCTATTCCTTATGTCCCCGCATGTATTGCAGGGGGAAAACAGGGGATATTGGCATGTCAGCCAGGAACATTCTGGAATATTCAGGACCAGCGATGCGCAGCAGTGAATTGCCAAAACCCCTGCAGCAGCTATGATGAAGGAGAGCTGCGCTGCACTGCAGACGGTAATGTGGAGACCTGCCTGCGGGCATCGGACAACTGTTTCCAGTGGACAGTCCAGGAATGCACCGGCGTGACCACGTGCAGCCCATACATCTCTCCTGAGGAGCATCCGACCGCAGCATGTATCACCCCGTGCCAGCAGCAGGGCGGATTAGGGTGCACAACAGACAGTGCAGGGATCCATGAGCGGATGCAAGGGTCAAATCTCTGCGAAGCAGGAAAAACCTGCATTGCGGGCTGTGCAGAGGGGTATGCATGGGATTCCACTGCCCAGGTGTGCCAGCGGGGCGCAGCAAGCCTCAAAGCAAACGGGCAGCCCTGTGGCGATAATACGGAGTGCAGATCAAATGCCTGTGCAGGCAACTATCCCAGCGGAAAAATATGCTGCAACTCAAACCAGTGCGGCGACCAGGGAGCCTGTGTTGATGCAGCTGTCCTGAATGCAGATGCAAGCCGCAGCCACTACTGCTTTCCCAGCTGGTGGCAAAAATGCCCAAGACCAGGCACTGTTGAGGGGAATGACCGATTTATTGGTTGTGCGGCAGCGCAGCCAGCCCACTCCAGCGAGTATCTGGATCCCTTGGGAAATGATTTTGCATGCAAGATTAATAGCCGATTAACAAAAGACAACTGCTTCACCTGCGAACAGGGATATTTTTGGGACACAACCGCCCAGCGATGCAAGCGGACTCCGAACAGGGAAGACTGGCAAGGAAATAAGGGATACTGCGCAACTGGCTGCTTTGTGAAGGATGGGGTTGCTGACCGGATATCTACAGCAACAAGCGCAGAGGACAGCGACGGATTTTGCGTTCCTGCAGGAGGATATATCAATGATCACCTATGCACCGCAAGCGGAGCGTGGGGAAGCAGGACAAGGCTGGTTGCGCAATATCTCCTGGGAATTGCACAGCAGAAAGGGGTAACGAATTACGAGCTCCTGTGCGATTACATTCCCATAACTGAGAATATTGAGGGTGAGCCGATACGCAGTGCTATCCAGGCAACGGGAAGAAATTCTCTTGTCCAGCAAGAGCACCTTACCCCGACGTGCATCCTGCGGAGTGATACTGAGATCATTGTAGGCAAGGCATTGGCGCTGGGGCAGATTCCCACCAATAAGGACACCAACGGCTATTTTTATACTGATTTAGGGATCACCTCAACAACAGGCGTCAGTATTACCATCCCTTTTTCACCAACCAGTTCTGGTCCCTTGGAGATACGGGCGACTGCAGGAAAGACGCGCATCGCTGGAGGCTACTGGGATGCACCACTCAACGCAGTATTTTTCTGGACACAGCCTGCAGCAGTTGTTCCGCAGATAGCTTCCTTCACTTTTCCCAGCGAGTTCAAATCATCTCCTATCTTTTATGTAAAAAAGACAGCATCAGGTGTAGCTGCTTCTGCCGTCTTTCATCCCCTCGGTGGTACGCCGTTTACTTATATTTCCCAGCAGCAGGAGCCAGATGTCTGCGATGCAGAGTACCGCTTTACCCTCTGCGATAGACAGCCCTCATTTAGCGATTGCTATACTCCACAATGCGTGGGAAACACTATTAATATCACTACCTCACTGCAGGCTGCAGACTTCCACTGGGATGCATACACCAAAACTAAGGCATCCTACCTCCACTGCGCCTTTGACATCAACTATTTTGATGACGGCAGCACCTGTGCAAAGCCGCCGGAAATATCCCAGCTGGCAGCTACGCTACTGGACTATGCAGAAGCCAACAGCCAGAATTATTATACATTGTACTGCGATGATTTTTCAGCAGTATTGAGCGACAAGACTGCCATTGAAAGCCTCAACGCCAAATACAGCCAGGATCCTCCCATTGGCAAGCTCTGCGTTCTCCGGACACGGCAAGGCACCACAGAAAAGCTTGCGTTAGGAGTAGTAATTGCTGGAGATCAGACAACAGACAAGCGCAAGGGCTTCCTGAACATCTTTGGCAAATCAACAGCATGCGAAAACCTCAATGGAGCGAAATTCCAGCCCTGCAGAAGCCCGGATCTCTTCTGGAGCAATAATCTCCGCTCCATCATCTACAGCCCGGGCGGGATGCTAGGATTTGCACAATCCGAATTCTCATTCTCCAGCTTCTTATCCCGGGTATTTAACGTCTTGGCAAACCCCCTTCGTGCAGTGCTCGGAGAGGTTGAAAGGATTGCGCCGCGGGAATCCCCCAGATCTCCCGTGCCTTTCTCATTTGACTCCCTGTACTACAGCAACGCAAACGGAAAGCGGGTTACCGGCTCGAAAACACGGGAAGCAATGGTTATTACATACACTGAGTTTACGAGCAACATTTGTACCACCTTGAAAGCAGACTCTGCTCTTGTGCAGTGCAGTGTGCAAGGTAATACCTATACAGTCACCAGCACCGAGCCCAACGGCCTGCTGCTCTGGCGGGATTTCACCACGAAACTCCGGCTGCCGTAAAAATAGAGTTTAGTTAGAGGGTATGCTACCTTCTTCTCGCATAATCACGCTTTACAGGATTTTGTCTGCGATATCTGTCAGTTGCAGGCTTGGAAGCGGGTACAAACACGATATCCCTCCTTTCTTCCGGAAAAAGCGGACGAACCGTAAGCTCAAACTCAGGGTATTGGCCTTGTTCCATCATCTTCCGCTCCCATTTCATTGTAGGAAGAGTCTGTACATCTCTCAATTCCTCCTCACCCAGTCTTCTTCGTTCGATCCGCGCTTCAAGCGCATACTGGACACCCCCCTCCCGGATATAGAGCCGGATTATCCCTTCTTTTTGCGGAAAGTCTTTTGAGGAGATAACCCTTTTTGCTGTGGAACCAGTGCTGCCCATAGTAATCCGTGCATGATTAATACATCTTGGCTGCCCATTCTCCAACTCGTAAAATTCCGCTTCTATCTCTGCAATACGAGAAACCTTGGCGGAAAGATATTTCTGGAGCATCCACCGCATAGGGTCTGTTTCGAACGAGCGTGACCCTTCAAATGTGAATGCAAGGCTTTCACCCAGGACGTTCCTATAGAATTCTCCCATCTGGTAAAAGTGCTGCGCCCCTATATACTGAAGTCTTTCCTTTAATCTCCGCCTTATTAGCATTGCAGCATCTCCGCTATAATACCTTTTACCCGGAGCAAGGATTGACTGGGCAAGCACAACAAACCGATCATACTTCTCGCATTCAGCATCCACTGAAGATGTTTCCGAACCGGAAAGCGATGCAAGCCGCTCTACAAGTCCATCGACCCTTGAACATTCTTCTGTGTTGAAAGGATCCTTGGTTTTCCTTCTATTTCTCCTCGATGGTTTCATACGTTCCGGAAGAATTTAGATGGGTATTTAAAATATACTATCTTTACTACACACAGATGGTGATGAATATTATGTGCCACCCTCTTGAGCACAAATCAGTAGTCAAACAGCAATCCGCCAATCCATAAATTATATAAAGGGCGTTTTCTCGGAAATGGCTCGGTAATGAGGGACATTTCCGTACTTGGAAGTATACAAAGAGGGAACATGATATTGCGTAGCGTTATCCCGCTCATTTTCCTGATATTTCTCTCCACTGCTGCCCTTGCCGTCGCCGGAGAGATTCTTGGTGTCACGATACAGGGCAATGATGCTGTTCCCGGCTTTGCCAAGGAGAACGACCAGATATCCACTATTGTCACTGCCCGGCTGAGCGAGGGCATTCCCATCACTCCGCAAAAGCTGGAGCGGCGCTATTACTGGAGCAGCACCCGCTATACCGCAGAGCCATTCACTGCATGCGCCCCGCATCCCGGCACCAATATCTTTGACTGCAGCATGGCATCCTCCACAGCCACCTTGCCGCAGGGCAGGATTCAGTTCACCATTGCCCTGTTTAGCGATGAACAAAAGTCAGATCTGGCAGCGCAGAGGGATGCTGCAGTAATCGTTGATACCACTCCCCCTGCTGTCCGCTCGCTGAGTGTGCAGGGGCTGAATAATAACATCACCAACGGGCAGCTGACGTTTATGGTTGCTGTACAGGACAATCCACTCCTTTGCGCAGGAGTCGGCGACCTGGTATTCACTGTAGATGGCAAAGAAATGTCAAAGACTATCCATAGCGATACTCTCTGCCAGAAAACCATTGAAGTGCCGATTGATCTTACACATCTCACCAGCGGCGCTCACCGGATCTGCGTGCTGCCGGAAGACAGGGTAGAGAACCGTGCAGCAGAAAGCAAAGAGGGCTGCATTAATCTCCGGCTCGACACGCAGGCGCCAACCTGCAGCATATCGCTGAGCAGCTCTCGCGGCAGCACGGTGTATTACGGTGCCCTTCCGCACCCGGTTACGGTTACGCTCCGCTCCACAGACAATATCGCAGGCCTTGCCGGAATGCTGAGCAGGGGCGTATTCACCGAGATGACCGGAGAGCAAACGCCAGTTGTTCCTGACAGCTGTACATTTGACGGCGCTGCCTGGCTCTGCATCTGGAACAGTGTGGTAAACACCAGGGAAAGCGGATTTAGCATTGCGCTGCAGGCAATTGATGATGTCGGCAATCAGGCGAGCGCGAGCTGCAGTAAATCATATACACTTCAGCAAGACACCACTGCTCCGGTGATTGAGAGCATTGTGGTGGAAAACAGCAACACGCACCTCCAGGGCTGGATTTCCCGTGACGAGAACAACACCATTATCGCCACGATTGCAGAGGCTGAATCAGGAATCAAGGAGATATTTGCTGACTTTAGCAGGACGGATCTCAGTGTGGGAAATCCCATTCGGGCTCCCACAAAATCACTGGGAACAGTCTTCATCTGGGAGAACATCAGCTGCAATGGGTGCACTGCCAGCCCCAAGGAAGTCACCATCCGCGGAACAGACTACACCGGCAACCAGTTTTCCCGCACTGTCACATTCCCCACTGATTTTATCCCGCCAATCATCTCCGGAACAAAGTTTGAGTCAGGAGGCGATAAGAAGAATTTTATCGTTAACGGCGATATTGTGGTTATTGATGTCCGCTGGAGCGATGCAGAATCCGGCGCGCGTCTGATCAAGGCAGATTTAACTGACTTGAAAGAGAAGAATGTTCTGCCGAATAACCAGCAGGGTAGATTTGTGCAGGAAGGGACTTGTAACATGGAGCAGAAGACTTGTACTATCCGCTCCAATGCCGTTGGCGGCCCGCTCACTGCAGCCATCCCGGTCTGGATCATTGATGCGGCAAATAATGTCGCACGGGCAACCGTTGCCATTGAGGTGCTGCAGAGCAGCACCGTTCCCTCCCAATACTGGCGGGTGAAGCCTGGCTCCATCACGGTCTCCCCGGAGCAGATTGATAGGGAGATTACTGATTTAATCGAGATGCCGCTCTATCTCCGCTTCCAGCTTGAGGAAAACGGAAACTTCGCGAGCTGCAGCAATTTCAGGATTCTCGATATTGGGCATAAGACATGCAGCACCCAGCCCGCTAATTTTGCAGCAGTGCTCGGCAGCAGGCGGATTGTGGCTCCCCAGCTCATCGCAGTCAGCGGCACCCCGGGAGATAGGGAAAGCTCGCTGATTACCTCGCTCTTCACGCTCCAGCCAGGCGCAGTGGACAACAGCATGCTCTCTCCCCAGCTCAGCGCAAACATCAGCTGTGATTTCCAGATAACAACAAGATGCGGCACGCAATCAAGCATAGAGGATCATGAGGTGCTGGTGCTGGTGCAGTACTTCAACAATCCGATCGGCACATTGGATGCCAGCGTCACCCAGGAGATTGCCAATGTGAAGAACTCATTCCTGGTAAAGACAGAGTGGATAACCAAGGTGCGGAATTACCTGGACTACTTCAAGAGGACATGCTCGCTGATCAGGGCAGTTACCGTGGCCGGGCAGGCCATCAGTGCGATTAATGGCGGGTGGCTGGATCCCCTCCGCGGCATCCCTTTTGTAAACATTATTCCTGTTGCCATTGCGGGCGCAGATGCCGGCACCAATAAGATTACGCAGGGAATATATTTAGCCTTCAACAAAGGCTGCAAGGTAGTTTCCTGCGAGTGGAGCTATTCCCATCAGTGGAAGGATTGGGGAGAGAATCTGCTGGATCAAGGCAATGTCGCCGGAATCCTGGGATTTAAGGATACAACGGATACTGTTGCGCCAATCAGCAAGAATGCACCTGCTGAATTTAAGGGGAAATATACATTTCCCAAAACAGGCGTTTCCACCTACATGCAGCCGCAGAACAGCCTGATTGTCAGCTTGGCAACCGGCTGCCTGCCGGGAGTGATTTATAATCTCGATAAAGCGCGGCAGATTGAGTGCACCTATGCCTACTGCCT
>JACQNA010000085.1 GCA_016203335.1 Candidatus Woesearchaeota archaeon | reverse complement strand
TGTATATACTAATGTAAGAAAAAGAAGACAAACTTCGTCTCCTTTTTCCTTTTCTAGTTGAATGTGTTACAGCTGGTAGCCCACACCGGCGAACATGCTGAGACTATCTGCGCCGAAAAGCAGTCTGACACAGCGCAGTCTTAACCCAACAAAACTTCTGACGAGACCCCTGATGCCGCCCTGGTGTTCGCCGTTGCTGCTTGTCATGCTGATGAATCCACTCCCGACGCCAAGTAGGAAAAGCTTGTAATGATATTCGGCGTCGAAGCCTGCTGAGAGAGATTTCATCTCGGTTCTGTCAGGCTTTGCAGCGCGAAAATAGCGCGCCAGATTGATTGCAAAGCTGAAAGACGGATTGATTGGCATCCCTACTGACGCGCCAAAGTGCTCCATTCCGGCATAGACGTCGAAGAATGGAGTATCGTCTTGAGAATATGCGGGCGTGAACACCAGCATCGCGAAAATGCAAGGCAGGATAAGCTTACCAATGTGCATGATGGATCCCTTTTATGACTGTGAACAGCGTCGCCTATCAGGGAGATGTCTGCAACAACGCTTTTGCAAATGAAAGCGCATCTTCGTGCAGGCGCACGACAATGGTGTCTCCTTCCTTAAGCTCTTGTTCGCGCGTGAATGCGCTCAGCGGATGCACCAAATACTGCTCGATGACGCGCTTCACTGCCCTTGCACCAAAGCGCCGGTCATAGCCCTTTTGCGCAAGGAAATCCAATGCATCAGCCTCCAACTGCAGCCGGAGTTTCGGATGAACCAGCCGCGACTCCACTTCCAGGACCTCTAGCTGCACAATTCGGACCACATCATCAAAACGCAACTCGCTGAATTTCAGCACGTCAGTAATACGGTTGATAAACTCAGCAGGAAATGCCTGTCTGAGCATATCGCGCATATCACTCTGATTCTTGCCTTCCCCGAACCCAATCTGCCGCTTCTGTTGCAGCTTCAGGTTTGCAGTCATAATGATGATGCAGTTCCGGAAGTTGACCAGGCGCCCATGTGAGTCCTGCATTTCCCCCTCGTCAAATATGCGGAGCAATGCCATATGGACATCAGGATGCGCCTTCTCTATCTCGTCGAGCAGGACGACGGACTGCGGATGCTGCCGCACCTGCTCAGCGAGTTGCGATGTATCGTCGTAGCCGACATAACCTGGAGGCGGCCCGGACAGCTTCGTGACCTGAAAACGATCTTGAAAATCCTGCATGTCGATCCGGATGAGGTGATAGCAAAGCATTTGAGCAAGGACCTTCGTGAAATGCGTCTTGCCAGTCCCGGTTCCGCCGAGGAAGAGGAATACGCCCGCTGGCCCTGCGTTACTGCGCAAGCCGGATACGCGAGCCATCACCGCATCGCAGACCGCATCCTGCCCAATCACCCGCTCCTTAAGCTGGACAAGCGCCTGCTGGTTTTCTTCAACGACTCGGACACCAGACCATTGCTCAATCACCTGAAGAAGGTACTTCCTGGTGACTGCCATGCCCGTGGCAATGGCGCCAGCCTCGTCCATCAGGTCCAGGGCCTTGTCCGGCTGGTTGCGGCCAGTGATGTATCTGTCGCTGAGCACAATCGCCTCCTGCAGCACCCCATTTGGGTAAGTCACCTGATGGAATTCTTCATAGCGCGCTTTCACACCGATAAGGATTCGCAGCGTGTCCTCAGCAGTGAGCGGCTCAACACGGACCATCTGGAAACGCCGCTCCAAGGCGGAGTCCTGTTCGATGTGTTTCCGGTATTCATCCGGCGTTGTTGCCCCGATGCACTGAAAGCCCGGGCGTGCGAGCGCAGGCTTCAGCATATTAGCGACATCCAAAGATACTCCGCCGCCAATCAGCGTGTGCATCTCATCGATGAATAGGATGATCTCACTGTCTTGCACCTCACCGATTACCCGCTGTATGCGCCCTTCCAGGCTGCCACGCATTGCAGTGTCTGCATGCACGGTAGTTAGATCAAGCGCAATCACCCTCTTGTCGCGCAAAGCAGGTGGCACGTCGCCTGCCGCAATCCGTTGTGCGAGCAGCTCAGCAATTGCAGTCTTGCCCACACCAGCTGCTCCGACCAACGCAACATTATTCTTTCTCCGCTTGGAGAGGATATGGAGTACCCGCCCAATCTCCTGGTCACGGCCGATCACCGGATCAAGCTTGCCTTCCCGTGCCATGGCGGTCAGGTCCCTTCCGAACTGCTCCAGCGCAGATGCTCCCTGCTCCTCATGCTGTGCAGTTTCACCGCCATGGGGTGTCCGGGTCCGGTTCCCCGCTATACGATGCCCCCTGCGTGCAGCTTGGAGTACGTCAGCATGCAAGGATTGGATGTCTGTGAGCGAGTCCAGCACCCGCCGCCCGACACATTCTGTCTCCAAGATACCGAGCATGAGGTGCAGTGGGTTGAGTGCCGTTTGTTGCATCTGTGCAACGTGACGTGCCGCACGATTATTCACCTGCTCTGCAACGCCGCGACCATCTGGATCCTGCAACTCCCGCCGTGCCAAAAGCAGATCCGCGATAAGGTTCCGCCTGCGGAACATCTCATCAGCCTGCTGATGGATGATGGCGATGGCTAAGCAAAGCGTGTTGAATTTGGAACCCACACCCGCCGCTATTTGACGCGCATATGTATAGACCGTTTGCGCGCCACCGAGATCCATTGGTCGCGGTTCCATTCTTCCTCCCGTCAAGTGATGCGATGCATTACCTGGTTCACCCGCCCGCATGTGGCACAGGTATCCTTCTCATTGATTCCAATAATATCATCCTTTCCAAACACTACCATGGCAAACGGTTTGGGCACTCCATACAACCAGAAA
Source organism: Candidatus Woesearchaeota archaeon (assembly GCA_016203335.1). Lineage (GTDB taxonomy): Archaea > Nanobdellota > Nanobdellia > Woesearchaeales > JACQNA01 > JACQNA01. The sequence goes on along the minus strand of JACQNA010000085.1, from coordinate 8,280 downwards.
CCATCTTGTTGTTGAGCCAGATTCCCGCCCACCAACACCGGCGTCTCATTATGCAACAGCCTCCAGAACCAAGCAGACCTTGCAGCATCAGGTAGCAACAATTCAATGCACAGGCGCATCAGACTATGGCTGCTCGGCCAGGTTTCGAAGATGGTGGCTGGTTGTGTCCCACCATAGAACATCTCTGCCTGCTCAGAGCTTAGATTGGGTGCTGCACCAGCATCAACGCGCGTCTTGCTCTGCACGCAGTCATAACATAAACCGGTGCTGCCGTCAACTACCACATGTTTGTAGTGCGTTGCCGAGGGGAAAGCTGACGGGATAATATGCCGGATTCCCATGTGCCGAAGGACCTTACACGCCACAAAATTCTCGCCTTCGGTCCTGCCCATGGCCACAATCACCGCATCGGGATTGTACCAGCTGACGAGCATGGCAAACTGCTCTTTGGTGCCCTCGGTAACCTCTAGCCCTGCCGCAGTTATGACATGCTGGCCGACTGCAAATTGTTGCAGGCGCATTCCTGCCACATCATAGTGTGTGCATCGCACTATGCCGCCGACCAGACGAGCAAGCTTCTTGCCGAGCACAACCGGCTTTAGCTCGAGCCGTCGCGCATCATCAGTAGAGCAGAATTGCCTGACCGGATTGAATCCGCTGAATGGCTTGCAGTCGACCAGTAACATATTATGCACGTAGTTCACTGCCTGCCAGGCGAATAGTGAGCCGGTACCGCAGCCAATCAGCATAATGCGCCTGCCCGCAACCAGCTCCACAGGTAGCGAACTCCGGTATACTGGTCGTAGGGCTGCTAACAATGTCTCACCATGCTTGGTACTGTCAAGGAAATTCACGTCCCACGGCCAGACCTTTGTGCCACGCACAATAACATTTCTTTTTGCGCTGAAGATGAAGCTTTCGATACCCTTCCGTTGGTGTTTAGTGCCGCGAAGCAGGAATGCGCTGGCGATGGCAGCAGCAATATCAGACAGCTCCGCCGAATCCAGCATGCTGTGCAGATCCTGCTCCTGAGGCAACCATCCCGCACTCTCCAGCTCAGGAAAAGGAAGATCAGGATGCACCAACAGCACAATGCCGTTCACCGACACGCTTTGCAGTAGCGAGAAGAACACTCCAGGAACCTTTGCGGCTGCGCAGGCGCGCATCAGTTGCTGATTAATGCCTGAGATGACGATATCCGGGCGCCCAGCGGCAATCCCCTGTCCGCCTCTGGTGAATGTCCAGCCAGACTGGCATGAGTTGTGCCTCTGGAGCGCATCAGCGAGAGCAGCAGCGGCAGACTGGTCCGCATAGTGGTTGCCGAACATTCGTGCAATGACGTCTCCGGCAACAACCTTGCGGTCATCCGCAAGCACAAAGCTTGAAACGCCGCATCGGGCAAAGGCATCCACGACCATGGCAGTCAGGTGCAGATCCCCAAAAAATAGTTTTTTGCCGAAGAGCGCCCTTCCGACCACGGGAAGGATTCTCTGAAAGTATGCATTGAGATTGCTCATGACCTAGCCTCCATGCTCGCATAATAGCGATTGATAATGCCTGGCCAGTTCCAGCATGCCCAGCCTGGAGAATGCATTCTGTTGCTGCCACTGACCGGGCAACGGCAATGGCGCGAACATATTTTTTTGGGCATCTATAATACGGAATACCCGTACAGGCTTCAGTGGAAAATCCGGCGGCAGCACCATCACGACGCTCTCTTTTTCATAGCTGATGATGTATCGCCGGTATCCCCGCGGCAGAAATTGCCTTGATATCTGGAAGCCCGCAGCCCGTAGCGCAGCCTTGTTGCGGTCACACCACTCAGCGCCCTCTTGGGTGTCGTAATACGGCTTTTTCCGCGCATCCATGCAGAGGGGATGATTATCCGCAATCACGGTAACTTGCCCCAGCTCAACGTTTTGGTTCTCCTTGCCAAGCGCATGCGCATGGATAAACCATTTCGGCATCATGGCGTGCCTGGTCATGATCATCGAAAACATTGTATTCAATCCCTTGCTCCTGTACCAGGCGTATGCATTCAAGATGTTATGCTGCATGTCCCCTTCACTTGGTCTGGTCAGCTCAAGGGTATGGTGTGAATGCTGCTTGACAAACATTCCCAAGTGAGGAAAGCGTAGCAGGATATCAAGGCACTGCCTCTGGAAGGTGGTATTCATTTCTTCAACTGGCACCCCACCATGCTTGGCAGCATGACAACTATGTGCCTTGAATATATCTGGAGGAATGGCTACCCGCGGAATAACAATACATGCAATTTCATCCAGCTCAGCCAACTCCAACGGACATTTTTCTATGCCCTCCTTCAATACGAGGTGTGCCAACGGGTACATTGCAGTTTCCCATGGCATGCCCTCTGCTTTCATACCTTTCTGGTAATACCGCTCCGCCTCGACGGCGCTAACACGAAAGGCATGCGATGAGAAGAAAACCCGTGGTTCCATGAGCACACCTCCTCAAGAAGAGCTGTACCAACCAAACAGAAATGGTACAGCTCTTCTAGTTGAGATACACAGGTCAATCAATGGTGACGTATCGCTCATACACTTCCTGAAACCGAGCGCTATGTCGCCTACCAATGAAGTTGTAGGCATCATACATGCTACCGCCCAGGCCACGCATCGCTTCTTTGAACTTCCCCACTGCCTGCAGGTCAGCGAACATCAGGTCGATGATTATCCTGGGGATGATCCGTTGCTGCAGCGTCCTGGCCAAGGTCACCCGTTTCCAGCTCGCGTAGTTGCAGAGCAGCGCTGTTCCGCTTCCTCTCCCAAGCAGATGCGTGGCCGGAATATCCAGGATCTTAAAATACTCATTCCGAAAATAAATCCTGGGCGGTTGCCTGGGCCAGTTGTTGGGGAAGACGCAGATGACAGGCGGTGAGAAGTAAATACTCTCGCCGATCGTGAGGAAATACGACTGGTACAAAGCCTGCTGCCCGCTTTTCATCGCTTGAACCTTTCGGAATATCCTCTTTAGGAAAGGCCGGCCGCGCAATGTACCTCCTTCCTGGCGGCCGATGAGCGACGGTAGTCTTCCAATATACGCCAGATCCAGATCATTGTCCAGACGAGCAGGTAAGGCGCAGTTGACACAACGCAGCTCACGGCCCCAGAATACAGGTAGGTCAAGGCAGTGTCGGCACTGCTGGACATCTGACCCATTAGATGCAGCGACAGTCAGAATGAACTGGTTAAAGACGGGCTGTTGCATCTCGCTTATTTCCTGCTGGAGCCGGTCAGGATCTTTTCCCGCCCAAGTAATCATCTGGTGCACGGTCTCCAAGGCAATGATCCATGACTGCACCCCGTTACTCGTGACCTTGCGCTGGGAATATTCCATGTTCAACTCCTGTAGAAGGCGTCTCGCCCGAGATCCACGCGAGTGCCTGCCCTACCACGGGCATCAGCATTAGGGTCTTGTTCATCATCACCCAGGCGCATCACCTGATCAGGAGTGGGTGCTTCGGGCTGCACCTGAGTTATTACGGTTCCATCCTTGTCCATGATCGCCGAGCCTTCATGCAGCGACCATCCACCGCGCAGCACATATTGCGTGCCGTCCCATTCGTGGACGCTAACGGGATTGTGCAGGACGCAGAGCCCGAACCGAGGTAGGTTATCCACCATCCCGAGTTCCGGCCGTAGCACCAGTCTGTTCGGCGGATCACAGCATTTGCAGGTATAGCCGCCTGTATCCTGGGCCGTTGTTTGCGCCTGGGCTTCAGTGCGAGCCTGCGTGGCGTCTTGTCGTGTGAGATGATTGCTCATACTACTACAGCCTCCTTCCGCGTTAACTTCTCGGTTGTGGCTCTCGCCCACCAATAGGCAGGCCGCCGTGGATATCAAGAGTTCCACCTAGGAGCGCCTGGTTGATATCATTGATATCGCGCACGGGAACCGCTTGTTCAGGAGCTGGCCCTGCTGCCGGTTGGTGCTCCCTAGTTCTCTCTCCCGCCCCAACAAACTTGAAGGCAATCTGGCTTACCTCCACTTGTTTGATAGGTTCATCCCCTGGAGGTCGTCCAACTGCTTGCAAGATTCCTTCGTTCCAGTAGGCAATGATGAGCTTCTCCAGCTGGTTGGTGGGCAAATCAAAGTGGTGCAGAAGGACAGCTAGAGTGATGTAGCTGCCATGTGCCTCAGCAACCAGCAGAATCTCTCTGCTTGTTGGTGGTGCAGTGCTCATCCTATAGCAAGTAAAAGCGAGTGCAACAAGAATTGCAGCTGTAACAACAGATGTCAACCCGATGAGTGGGATCGGGAACATGTGGCCGCTGTCCAGGAAGGTGAGGATTCCGAGAATACCAAGTATCCACGCACCCCGCCGAAGCCGCCGACGTCTACTATTCCACTCCCGGGGATTGATGCGTTCTCTATCCGTCATCACCCCTCCTTTTGGACAGGCAAGAGCCTGGGAATCAGTATCTTGCCTGTCCAAGGAAGAAACGCGGTTATTTGGGTTGCGTGCTGAGCAGACCGCGGGCAGCTTGGATGCCCAGCATATCGAGCATGGTGCTTGTGTTGCCGTTTTGGCCCAGCCGGATCTTGGGTACAGGCTGCTTGCCGGCGCCAAACGCCTCTGCCCGAATCCTATGGCCTTCTTCAAACGCCGAAAGCCGAAGTTCCAGGTTCGAGTCCGCATCCTGCATCAGCAGCTTAACCTGTGCCTCCCCCTGGCCGAACAGATTGGCGGTCTCACCCTGGATCTCTTGCGCTTCCCGCTGGATGCGTGCAGCTTCACGGCGTGCGCCTGCGGAAATTTGGGCAGTGTCTGCGGTAAGTTGGGCAGAAACGATCTCCTTAATGTTGAGCACCTTTTGTAGGTACTCATTTTCAACAAGTTTCGCTTCGCCCTTTGCAGCCACGCTTTTTGTTTCCTCCTGTGCTAACAGGCCTTGGCTCTTGGCGATGACTCCATCCATGAGCTTTTTCCGCCGGCTGGTAATCTGGTCACGGATCCGGTCTTCGTACGCCGGATCATCAACGGTAAGCAGATCAACCACGACGTGAAATTCCCGCATCGGATTCGGCTTACGCACTGGATTGCCCTTGCTATCGCGCGTGATGCGATTCCGTCTGACTTCCTCACCGCCGACGGTGTCAATGGCGCTTCCGGCCTCAAGCACAAAGACGCCGTTGTTGATTTGATCCTTAGCCAATGCCTGAAATTGACCCTTCTGCGAGGTGTAACTCTCGGTCGAGGTCATCAGCTGAGCGCTTCCATTGAGCGCGTCCTGTGTCTGCGGGCGCAGAGTTCTGCTTACGAAACTTTCCTGCGTCAGATATGCTTGATGCAGCGCGATGAGGAGGCTTGAGTCATTGGGCAGCTCAAACCGAGCGCTGCCACTGATAGTAGCTGTGCCCCCATTTACGTAACGAACGGCCATGGCGTCGAATCGGAATGTATCCTTTATCTGCCATAACCGGACATTAAGCATGGGTCCGAAGAATCTGCCCGGTAGCATCCGCGCACTGATGTCACCGGTCAACCGGTTGATGGTGACTGCATAATACCCGCCAGGTACCTCTTTGACCAGAAAGTCCCAGCCGAGCACGAGCATTATGATGGAGGCAAATACGGTGTAGCGAAGCAGGCGCCGAACAAACGGGATTTCAGTCGGCACATGGGCAGCTTGATGCTCAATCTGTTTCATGGTTTCCTCGTTTTTTGTGTATGTGCACATCAGTGATGGTGATGTAGATGATACCCTTACCGCGGGAATTCGAAGCTCAAGCCGAGTTCCCGGCACACTTGCGTGTCAATCAGCTGGAGCAGGATGTAGCTGGGCGGGGTTACTTCTCCACCTGCGTTGTTGGCAACAGATATCTCGGGTACCAGATCAAGCTTGCGCACCGCATCGCCCCAGTAGGCTAGGACACGCTCATAGGCTAGCTTCTTCCGGACCAGCGCACCATCTGAAGCCAGAATCTTTTTCGCTGCCTCGGCCTGACCACGACGCAGGGCAACCTTGCCTGCAACTTGGTCGCGCACCGCATCACGGTCGCGCTTTGCCACCTCGAGATCACGCTGTGCATCAATAATCACCTTGGTGCTGTCCTTGCGCACTAAGGCGATTGCCTGAATCCGTTTTTGTTCCTCCTCATAACGCGCCTTGGTCACCTCACGCTCGCCATTATCACGATTGGTGAGGCGTTGCGTATTTGCCGTTTTCGCGTCAGCTTGGGCTCCCTGAATCCTATTCTGGTAGTCCATGCTCTCCTGGATTTGATTGTTGATTTCCAGGTCATAATCAATCTTCGAAACGGCAAACTGGCTGAGGACGACCCCATATTGGTCAAAAAATGCTGGATCCCGCATTGGTTGACCCAGGCTGTCGCGCATGATTCGCGCAACATTCTCTACTACCACCGCACCAGTAACCGGATCGGTTGTTGTAACTTCAACCTCGATGGTGCGGTAGATCCCATCATTGATCTGATCCTGGGCCATCTGGGAAAGCTGCGCCTGATGGGTGGTGTAGCTGTCTGTCGTACTGAGCAAGCAGCCAACGACATAGATTGCTTGCTTCACCACCTCTTGAACAGCCTCCTCAAAGAACTTTTGAGCAGGATTATTGGTTTCATCCATGAAATGGCGGACGATTAACACCATACTCCGCTCATCTGTCGGGAAGGTGTAGCGGACACTTCCCCAGAGAATGCCCCTACCCCCATCATTGAAGAGGATGGGGCATCCCGGGGTGTCAACCTCCTCTTCTTCCTTCGGATCGTTGGAGAAGGTGTAAGTGTCCTCCTTCCTGAATGTCCAGACCCGGGCAAGGCCCTGGTAGTAGACTCCGGGCTGAAACCGGGCGGACATGTTGCCGTCCCACCAGGACTGCATGACCTGGGTGTAGCCGTCATCATTGCTTTCCACCAAGGCAGCGAACTTGGTGATGATGAAAATGCCAACCGCCATGATGCCGGCCAGCGCAAGGGCCTTCATGAAAGTGAATTGGCCGGCCATGAACCACTTGAGGAACCGCATGAACGTGCTCATTTTGACTCGCTTTCTGGAGGACATGTTGGCTTCCCTTCCGGGATATGCGTGAACAGTTGAACTGTATTCGCTTACTTCTTGCTGCTGGACTTTACGATACCCTCCTTGCCAACTGGTTATTCTCGACGTGCGATGGGTGATTCCATACGCACCGTGATCCAGAACGGGAGCGCAATGTGTGGACGCATTTCTCGTAACTCCCGTGCCAGAATGTTCAACTCACCGTGGATGACAACACCTCCGGGCTCGTTCTTGGGTCTGATGCCGCTACCCATTACGATGAACTGCCCCAGAAGAAAGCCGTACTCGTCATCTATGAGCCATTGTTTGTATCTCTCAACGGCCCACCATCTATTGCTGTCCGGCGGAACACAATTGGTTGATACGATGCGTGCGTCGAGAATACTCTTTGCCGACGCGATAACCTGCTGACTCGTGGGCCGTACATCTATCTGGCTCAGGCCTTTTCGCCCTGGCTGACAGAACGCCAACTCGCTCATGGCGAGGAGCGCGAGTAAGACAATCATGATGTGGTGTTTCAAGGCAATTCCTTTCTCGAACAATTGATTCCTTGCCGTCCTTGGCTAAAACGCCATCCATGGTAGGCTCACTCAATCGACAGCGTCGCGAGATGGCGCGGAGTTTCTTCTGGTGGATAAACCAGTGAGTCTATCCGCACCCAGTCTAACTTCGCTACATCATTATGGTACTTCTCGACGCCGCGATTGTACTCAACCACGAGATCCACAAGCTCTTCCCGCTTTTCCTGCTGCTCACGGAACGCCTGCACGAGAGCCTGTGGTGACATTGAGGATGCAGATGTCGGGGGAATCTTCAGCCGATCGATTGTAGCAGCGAGCAGTTCTAATCGAGCTGCCTCAAGATTAATGCTCGCTATTAGTATCCTCAATCGATCTGCCTCCTTGAGACGATCCTCGTACTTCTGTACATCAGCCGACGGATGAGACGCTGTGTCTGACCTGCTGCACGCCGTGATTATACATGCGAGCAGCGCGAGCACTGTCAAAACGCGGTGCATAATCACCACCTTTCGAGGTTCCCCACAGTGAGAGAGAAGTGACAGACTACAATCTAGGTGAAAACTTCAGAATTCCTGTTTTTCCAGACTCCAAAAAGATGGAATCGTGACCATATAGGTCTCAGCAGATAGCTGTTGGCAAATAGCCGTTGGTTGGTGTAAATTAAAACAGAGAAAAACCGTGAAAGCTCATTTATAAACTTTTCTAGCATGACTACTTT
>JACQNA010000084.1 GCA_016203335.1 Candidatus Woesearchaeota archaeon | reverse complement strand
TTTCTGCTGGAATGCGCGTATCATATCTTCCTGTCTTCTTCTTTTCTTATTTATACCCTTCGGTACCCATCTTCAGAGAAACATTTTTATACTTCAACGTTCAGGATACATAAATGGAGGGCATAGTCACATCTATGGAGCCTATAGACTACTTTAACACCATGGACATCCTGGAGCCGAAATGCCCGGGCTGCGGGAATAAGGTAGAGTATGGAATAACCACGACATTTGACGAAAAGAGAGAGACGCATGTGTGCAATGCGTGCGGAAAGGCGGTTGCGTAGCTGATTCCTAACTGATTCCTTTAAGAAAAGTATATAAACAATCCTTAAGCAATACCGCCCATGGACGCCTACACCTTTAAGGTCCTCGAGCCTGCCATCCTTGAATTCTGGAAGCAGCATGATACCTATCATAAGGCAAAGCTGCTGAACGCGGGCAAGAAATCGTTCTACTGGCTGCAGGGGCCGCCATACACCTCTGGGGACATCCATGTCGGGCATGCATGGAACACTGCGCTGAAAGATGTGGTGCTGAGGTACAAGCGCATGAAGGGATTTGATGTCTGGGACCGGGCTGGGTATGACATGCATGGCCTGCCGACAGAGCTCAAGGTGCAGAAAAAGCTGAGCATTGCGTCCAAGGAAGACATCCCCCAGTTCGGCATTGCGCGGTTTGTGGAGGAATGCAAGCAGTTCTCTGTCCAAAACATGCAGAAGATGAATGCGGATTTTCAGCGCCTGGGCGCATGGATGGATTTTGCGAATGCCTACCAGCCCATTTCGCCGGAGTACATTGAGGGCGAGTGGTGGCTGATCAAGAAAGCGCATGAGCAGGGCAGGCTCTATGAGGGAGAGAAAGTGATGCACTGGTGCGCGAGCTGCGCAACCTCCCTTGCAAAGCATGAGCTGGAATATGAGCAGGTGGCTGATACCTCTATCTTTGTGAAGTTTCCGGTGAAGGGCAAGCCTAACATGTTCCTGCTGATCTGGACAACCACACCATGGACTATTCCGTTTAACCTTGGAGTCATGGTCAATCCTGAGCTGGAATACATTGAAGCGAAAGTAGATGATCAGGTCTGGATTGTGGCGAAGGGGCTTGCAGCGCCGGTGATCCAGGCGGTTGCGGATAAGACCTATACCATACTCAATGAGTTTAAGGGAGATGCGCTGCAGGGGCTGGAGTACACCCATCCCTTTTCCTCATTTATTGATTATGCTGCGCTGAAGCAGGAGCATCAGAATGTGCACACCATAGTGCTCTCCAAGGAGTATGTTGACCTGAGCGCCGGCACTGGGCTGGTGCACATGGCGCCGGGCAGCGGGCCAGAGGATTATGAGGTGGGGAAAAAGAACAATATCCCGCCATTCAATACGCTGGATGAGTACGGTGTCTTCCCCAAGTCCATGGGAAAGTTCGCCGGCTTCACCGCGCGTAAAGACGATAAGCGGTTTATCGCTGCGCTGCAGGAAACCGGCTTGCTGCTTGCCACAACTCCTGTGGAGCATGACTATGCGCACTGCTGGCGGTGCAAGAGCGGAGTGATCTTCCGCACGACCAAGCAATGGTTCTTCAAGGTTGAGGATTTGAAAGAGCGGATGAAAGAGCTCAACAAGCATATCCACTGGGTGCCGGAGTGGGCAGGGAGCAGGCAGTTCCACAGCTGGCTGGACAATCTCCGCGATAATGCGATCACCAGGCAGCGCTACTGGGGAACACCATTGCCAATCTGGAGATGCGCGAGCTGCCAGCGGTATACGGTGATTGGCTCCCTTGCCGAACTGGAGAAAAAGGCAGGAAAAATACCTGCTGACCTGCACCGGCCGTATATTGATGAGGTTATTTTGGCGTGCAGCTGCGGCAGGGAGCAGCGCAGGATCCCTGATATCCTTGATGTGTGGATTGATTCAGGAACCGCATCATGGAACTGCCTGGGCTATCCCCGGCAGGACAAGCTCTTCAAGAGGCTGTTTCCGCCTGACTTTATCCTTGAGGGAAATGACCAGATCAGGGGATGGTTCAACCTGCTGTTTGTCTCTTCCATGGTGGCGATGCAGCAGCTTGCGTTCAAGGCAGTGTACATGCATGGCTTTGTGAACGATGCCCTGGGCAGGAAGATGAGCAAGTCATTGGGAAACATAATCTCTCCGCATGAAGTATTTGAGCAGTACGGCGCTGACTCGTTCCGGCTGTATGCCACGCAGAACCGGGCAGGAAACGACCTGAACTATAATATGGAGGACATCAAGAGCAAGCAGCGGAATCTCACGGTGCTCTGGAATATTGCCCAGTATTTCCTTGACCTTATTAAACAGCACGAACTGAAAGAACCAGCCTCTTTTGGCGTTGAGGAGCAGTACATCCTCTCCCGGCTGAACACGACCATCCTGCAGATGACCGAGCATCTTGATGTTTACGAGATTGACTGCGCTCCGGGCCTGGTGGAGGAATTCTTTCTCGAGCTGAGCAGGACGTATATCCAGTCTACCCGGGAAAAGCTCCTCACTGCTCCCGGTACTGTGCTCTTTACGGTTGCCCACTGCCTCAAAACAGCCCTTGCGTTGCTTGCGCCTATCTGCCCGTTTATCACCGAACAGATATACCAGCAGATCAAGCCGGTGCTGAAGCTGCATGAGGCAAGCGTCCATCATCTGGAATGGCCGATTGCAGATAAGCAGCGGATCAACACCAAGCTGGAGAAGCAGTTTGCTGCCGCACGCCAGATCATCCAGGCAGTGCTTTCCGGAAGGGAAAAGATGCAGCTTGGGGTGCGGTGGCCCATACCGCCTGTCCTGCTGGTTACTTCTGATAAAGAAATGCACGCTGCTGCTGCATCGCTCAAGGAGCTGATTGCCAGCCAGGCGAATGCAAAAGGGCTGGAGCTGGTGGAGGATGTGCCGGGCATCAAGATGACTGTCAGCGCTGACTACGGAAAGATTGGGCCTGATTTTGGGAATGACGCTCCTTTAGTCATTGCGCATATCGCATCTGCCAGCGCCACCACTATCCTCCAGCACATCAAGGGAAAGGGCAAGTATTCCTTTACCCACAACGGCAAGCGCTTTGAGATCGTGCCTGAGCATATCATTGTGAAGCGGAGCGCGCCAGATCACCTGGTTGAAGTGCCGATTGAGCGCGGCTTTGTGTACCTGGACAAGCGCCGGACCGAGGAGCTGGAGTCCGAGGGCTTTGCCCGGGAACTGATGCGGAGAATCCAGGCACTGCGGAAGCAGGCAGGGCTGCATAAAAGCGACAAGATCCTGCTCCATATCACTGCTGATGAGCCTGCGTTCCTCAAGAAATGGGAGCAGCAGATCCAAGAGAAAGTGAATGCCAAACAAATATCATTGAGCGATGCCAAACCAGCGATGAGCTACTCGCACCAGAACACAGAGAAGATCAAGTACCTGGAATTTGTGGTGAGCTTGCAGAAGGTGTGAGGTATCCATGGTTTTATCACATAGCCCGCAAGAAATGAGCGCATTAGAAGATTCTGCAAAAGGTATTATAGCAATAAGGAAATCAACAATAGGTGGTAAGGGATATTTTGCCAAAAGGAACATCACTTTAGGCACGCTTATACTTGAGACGCATGGAAAAATCATCAGCCACCAAACCGAGTTCCATTCTCTACAGCTTGATATTGGTGTGCATCTCGAGCCCTTTCCTTATGGCGGTCGATACTTTAACCATCACTGTGAGGGGAACATCGAGATTACCACAACAGAAAGGGGGCTTTACCAATTCTTTGCTAAAAGGGATATCCAGAGAGGAGAGGAATTAACATACCCTTATTTTCTTACTGAACTCGCCTGGAGTGCAATAGCGAAGCCCCATCTGACTACATGCCGCTGCGGTTCACCAATTTGTAAAGGTTACGTCGCATCCTTCTCCATGTTATCTCCGGCTGAGCAGAAGGATTTGTTGCGAAGAAAAAAAGTTGCACAATACATAAGCGAATCTTATCAACATTCATAGACTCTTGCGGAGTGCATTTTTCTACCCATCACTCCACTGCATCGTTCAGGGAGAACAACTTACTGAATAACTAGCTGCTCCATTCTTTCTCGCCTCTTCTTTAATTCCTCAATCGTCAGCATATCATACACTTCAATCAGCTTTTGTATCTTCGGATTCTTTTTGTTGAGCGTAAACAGCTTTGCTTTGCCAATGATTCTCGTGTGGATAATTATCCCATTTTTTATTAAGCTTCCCCATATCCGGTATAAAGTCGCTCGCCCAATCCCTGCGTTCTCCGCAAGGTCGGTTATTGAAAAATCGAGCTCCCGCTCTGTTAGCAGGTAATCGAGCACCCGTATCATCGGCGAATCGCCCATAAAGCTAATGAATAATGATTTTGTTTCCA
>JACQNA010000083.1 GCA_016203335.1 Candidatus Woesearchaeota archaeon | reverse complement strand
GGGATTTGACCTGAATGCGGTGTACCAGCAGGAAGAGCGGAAAAGGCAGCAGCAAGAGCAGGAGGCAGCGCGGCAAGCAGCGGGAAGCAAAAAGCCAGGACAGAGAAAGGGCAGGCAGCCTGCTGATTCTCCGGATGCGCCTCCCTTGGATGCGCCATATGCCGGCTTCTGCATTACCGAGCAAAATGATAGGTATACGCTGCATAATGTTCCGTATGGCAACCACCTCTGGGCGTTCAGCTGGAGCAAAAAGCTGCTTGATGGGGGGAAGAGCCATACGCAGGATAACTGGGTTACGCTGACAAAAGATGCTGCATTCAGGTTGGCATCCGGCCCGGTGTATGCTGCCAGCATGATGGCGCTCTCCGGCAGCAGGAATGCTCCGGATGCGCAGCAGCAGGAGCTGGGAGAAAGGGTACGGCAGATGTTTGCCGGCGATTTTGCCACGGATAAGCTATATCAATTAACGAGCACCAGGGTGAGGTATGCTGCTGCCGGCCAGGATATGGTAGTGCACGGGCACGGGTATCCGGATCCGGCTACGGTGAATGCAGTGATTGTTGGCCAGGACAGGGAGCCGGAAGCTGGCGATGCTGCTGCGCTCGATGCCCTGCTCGGCACCAGGGATGTGCAGCGGTTTGCTCAGGCAGTAGAATGGATAACCGGCAAGCGTCCGTATCTGTATAGGTTCAATAGCCCGCCGACGAAAGATGTCGAGCGGGTGCTGAGGCTTGGCTGCTACGCCAACGGCTTCTACGTGTATGCCTACGGCGTCGTCAACGACGAGTGGCCTGCTCGCGGGGTGGTCGCGCAGCGCGAAAAAATTCGTAAAGGTAATAAAGTAGCAATGTTTTCTGGGTAATCTCCCTGCAGGAGCCCAATAGCGCAACTGCGCCCGGGCAATGGGGAGGCGACCACACGCCCTGCTATCACGGCAAGAGTCCGGCAATACTGCAGGCATTGTCATGAAATGCAGCCATAACAGCAAGTAACCGAATAGGCGAACGTCGTGGAATGGCAGTGGAAAGTGAATGGTGGCAGGGCTACTGAGCGGGTGCTGAGGCTTGGCTGCAACGCCAACGGCTTCAACGTGAATGCCAACGGCAACGTCAACAACGAGAGGCCTGCTCGCGGGAATGGCCATCTTCCACCTGCAGGGAAGCCCTCCATTGCCGTGAAAACCTACAAGCATCTTTTTGAGAAACTTTGCTTATGGGAAAACCTGGAAGATGCATATTGGAAAGCGAGGAAGGGGAAATCAAGCAACCCAAAAATTAAGGAGTTTGAAGAGCACTGGCGGCTGCATTTGGTAACTCTCATGAAAGAGTTGCAGAATAGAGTATATGCTCCCCAATCGCTGCGAAGATTTGTTCTCCGTGACCCAAAGACCAGGGTAATTTGCGTCAGCGAATTCCGCGACCGGGTGGTTCATCATGCGTTGGTCAATATCCTGCAACCAATATTCCAGCCGCGATTCATCCACGATAGCTATGCAAGCCAGAAAGGCAAAGGGACGCTGGCCGCGCTCCATCGCTTCGGGGGGTATATGCGGAAGGTATCGGAAAACGGAAGGAGAGTGCAGGGAAGCAGCAATAATAATGTAGTTGCAGGATTTGTGTGGAAGGCGGATATTGCGCATTATTTTGACACTGTTGATCATGCTATACTGCTGGGCATCATACAGAAGCGCGTGCATGATGAGGGAGTGCTCTGGCTGGTCAAAACAATTTTAAGTAATTATCATTCGGGGCGTCCTGGAAAAGGCATGCCGCTGGGCAATTGGACAAGCCAGTTTTTTGCGAATATATACTTAAATGAGCTTGATCAGTTTGTCAAGCATCGGTTGCGGGTAGGCTATTATATTCGTTACGTTGATGATGTGGTCATTCTGGAGAAATCGAAAACAAAGCTTCAGGAATACCAGCACAGGATTAGGGCACTGCTGCATACATTACAGCTGTCGCTGCATAAAAACAAGTGCAGGATTATTCCTCTGGGAAGTGGCATTCCTATGCTCGGTTTTCTGGTGTTTTATCATTATAAAAAGGTAAGGCGGAGAAATATAAGGAGAATAAAAGAGCGGTTGGCAGGGCTTCTGGACGAGTACGCAAGGCGCCGCGTCAGTGCACAAACGATCCTTGCCGTCATGCACGGATGGAACAGTTACGCAATGCAGGGCAATACCTACAAGCTGCGCAGGGAGTTGACGGAGGCGGCCATGGATCAACTAGAAAAGATGAGGTGTCCAGAATATCATTCCACTACGCAAGCCGCTTATCAACATCCGCTGCCACTGTTCGAAGATCCTCCAGGTTCCGCTGGATGTCCTTCTCCAGCTCTTCGATCAGCATCGTGAGATTCTCCACCCGCAGCAGATATTTATTGTGCATGTTCACCACAATCCCTGCTTCCATCAGCTTGTTGACATGGTGCACAACCGTTCCCCTGCTCAGGCCAAGCCGCTCGGCAAGCTCATCAGAGCTCATCTGCACTCCTTTTTTGGTTGATTTCAGCAGCTCGATAAAGATGCGGAACTGGCTCTTGTCCTTATCCCGGAGATTGAAGAGTCCCAGGGAGTTTCCCAGGAATTGCAGCTCTTGGTTCAGGTCAGGCTGCCTGGGCCGGGTAGTCCGGATAATGGTGATCTTCTGGTACTGGTAGAATACCATGCAAGCTTGAGGGCATCCCGCTATTTAAACCTTTTCAGAAACATTTAAATACAAGTTAGTTTATCTAAGATACTTATGGTTTATCTAAAATAAACCAAAATAAGTAAAGCTTATAAAGAAACCGGCAATACCGGAAGGTGAGCACCATGGTATGGTCTGATCTATTTGATGTATCGGAAATCGCCTTGCATACGCCAGCCATGCTTCAGTGTGGTGGCAAGAGCGCGATTTCCGAGTACGCTCAAGAACACCATCCTTTCAGGGCTGGTGTTCTTGACGAGATGGAACGGATGCAGAACGAGATGAACCGCATGTTCGGCAGGCAGATAGGGTATGGCAAAGCCCAGCCAGCAGTGCCGGCTGTCCGCATGCCGCGCTGCCAGCTGCAGGAGACAGAGAAGGCAGTGGTTGCCTCATTTGAGCTGCCTGGCGCAGACAAGAAGGATATCGAGTTGAATGTAACTGATACCCATATTGAGGTCAAGGTCCAGAAGAAGATGGAGAAGGAGCAGAAGGGCAAAGATACCTATTATTATGAGGCATCTGCCCAGGGATACTACCGCGCTGTCCCGCTGCCAGGAGAAGCCCAGGCCAGCAAGGCAGAAGCCAGCTACAAGGATGGCGTGCTCCGCGTGGAAGTGCCCAAGCTCAAGCAAGTTGAGAGCAAGGCAAAGCGGATTGAGATCAAATAAGTTTTTTGATATGGCAAAGGAAAAAGGAGAAAAAAAGGAGAATGCCAAAGAAAAAGAGCTCCAGGATAAAATAGCTGAGCTCACCCATGATCTCCAGCGCGTCCAGGC
>JACQNA010000009.1 GCA_016203335.1 Candidatus Woesearchaeota archaeon | reverse complement strand
TCCTGATTCGGTGCCGGCTGCCGAGCAGTCCACTGTTGCCTGCTGGGTGTTGATGCTGAGGTAGAAGTTTAAGAGGTCTTTGATTTCTGCAACAGTTAATGTGGATGCAGCAGGATTGGTCAAGTATTCATATAAGGAGCGCTTCAATGCATCCTTGACCTCTGTGGTGGTGCAGGTCTGGGCAGAGACAATGGTGACGAGCAAGAGGGCGGCAATCGCCATCATCACCAATGGTTTTACTGGCAGCATTTTCCGAGCGCCTCGCAGCATTCCTCGCTCAGGACGAGCCCGAGTTCCGGAAGATTAGTGGTGCATGTGCCTGCGTTATGGGCAGCAGTGCATGCAGTGATTTGGAGATCAGAAAGGGATTTTTGCTGCGGGGCTGGCTTGTCAGCGGATTTGTTGGCGAGAAAGACGATAACCAGAACAATGATGAGCGCAATAATCCAGGCAGAATTCAGGGATTTCCTGCGTTTTCGTGCCATGTATATGGTTTGTCCGCTTACATTTATTTAAACATGTGTATTAATTGGTGAGTGATTGCTCAGCCGCAGCATAAGACGTATTCGCTGCAGCAGGCTGCCTGGTATCCTGCGCCAAAGACGATGTCGAGGCCCGGGCAGAAGCCGGCGTCCTGCGCGTTCTGGCAGATCTGCTGGTCTGCTTCACTGGATTCGCTGCCCTCGACGATGGTAGCAAATGAGCCGAGCGCGGAATGGGCAAGCTGGCCTGCAACCTGGTAAGTAACAACGAGATCAGCGGTAAAGCGCTCGCCGACAAGTGGGGGGACCGCACAGTTTGCGGTGAGGACTTCGATTTCGGATACGCCCAGCCCATCAACAGCAGTCAGCACTTCTCCGTCACAGGAAGCGCCTGGATTTTGGATGGTGATGCTGAAGCTCTCAAACCTGGAGCCATAGCCATTGAGGACAGTGATGCCGACGCCTGCCGCATTCGCGACAAAATCCGTGCAGCTCAGGCCCGGCATGAGGATGCAGCTTTTTGGGAGGAAGCGGTTGGGGTTTAAGACGCCGGAAGCGACTAAGGCTGCGATGGCAATGAGGACAACAAGGATTGCCCAGGCATATGTGGTGAGGAATTCGGTTGCTGCCTGGGATTTGTGCACTATGTCACCCTTTTTCCTATTCTGGAAAGAGCAAGTATAAAAAGATATTCATAATGGATTTTTGCGCTTCCGCCGCTTTGTCTGCTCTTTCCGCATCAATGTGCGCTTGGTGTATGCCCCAAAGATGGCCAACGCCATGCCCGCGCTCAGGAATATCCAGCCCTTGCCCTGGCCAAAGCCGTAATACAAGAAAGTGAGATAGATGAAGATAATGGAAGATGCCAGGTAGAGATCCCCGATAACCCGTTGTCTGAGCTTCATGGGCGTTTTACGGATAATGTAATATGATACGGTAATACAAAAAATGATAATATAAAAATAAAATAAAAAAATGCGCTTACTCCATCTCTGTGGTGAGCGTACCGGTCAGGGTATGCGCCAAGCCGCCGGAGCCGGTGTAGTCAAAGTTGAGCGTTGCCTGCACCCTGTCGCCTGCGGTTCCCGCAGTGACGCTGCCTCCCGCACCAGTGCATGTCGTTGTCTGGCTCGCACTCACGCTTGCCGGAGCGCAGCTGCCTGCACCTGCTCCGCCCGGAGTGATGCCGCTCAGGTCCAGATCAACAGCAGTAGCGGTTTCTCCGATGCCGTTGCGGACAATGATGCTCCAGCTGCCGTCAGCAAGGACGCGGAAATCGCTGCACGAGAACCCTGGACCAATCAAACATTGCCTCGGGAGAAACTGCCCGGGATTGAGCACACCGAAATATGCCAGCGCGCCGATCGCAACCAGCACCACCAGAATCGCCCAGCCATAGGTCATCAAAAATTCCATGGCTGCCTGTCCTTTTCTCATCAACTCACCTCTTTTTGTTGGATGATGATTGTAATTAGGCATATTCCCGCATAACATGTATATAAATGTAACTATTTTTTGCTCGATTGCAGGCTAAGGCTTATTCGGCAAACCGGGGGCACCGTATTTTGACAACCGGGGTTGGTGCGAAACTCTTATTCGTGCGTATGCGGAGCCTGAGCATGCCTCTCCACTTCGCTTCGCTCAGGTCGTATA
>JACQNA010000090.1 GCA_016203335.1 Candidatus Woesearchaeota archaeon | reverse complement strand
CTGTAAGGCTTACATATTCCAGAATATGGGAATAACCGTTTTTGCTTACTAGAAAATAATTATTATAATCATTAACTGTATTATTTATTGGATATCCCTCAACTATATGGGGCGGGTGGAGGAGACTGGTAAAGTATGTTAATCCAGCTTTATTTGTCCACCTTAGTGTCCACCTTAGTCCGGCAGATGGATCAAGAGATAGAATAATAAAATCTTCATTTGAATTTGGATTTGATGAAAAGCCGAGTGATGCGCCTGATTTTGTATAGATTGCATAGCCTGTTGATCGATCTTCTTTTGTTATTGCGCCGCAGCGGAGATCCATCATGTATAGCCCCCAATTCCATTTGTATGCATTTAGCCAGACTATTTTATCTCCGTCGATTACTGGATAATCTTGATCTTGCGTATCAGTGGTTATCTGGGTTTCCCCGTTAGTGGTAAGGTCATACATATATACATCTTTATTGCCGTTTCTTTCATCGGTCCATACTATTTTATTACCATAAATAGACGCGTTATATTGGGATCTGGCATCTGTGGTTATCTGGGTTTCCCTGTTAGTGGTAAGGTCATACATATATACATCTTTATTGCCGTTTCTTTCATCGGTCCAAACAATCCTGTTGCCGGAGATTGATGGTTCATACTGCCTTCTCTCATTAGTGGTTATTCTGGTCTCTTTGTTTGTGGCGATGTCGTACAAGTATATATCCATATTGTTGTTTCTGTCACTTGTCAAGACTATTTTATCGCCAAAGATAGATAGTTTACCCCTGGGTATTCCATCTTGTGTTATCTGGGTTTTCTTGCTTGTGGTAATATCATACATGTATATATTACCAAATTCTGACCGAAAATCAAATTCTGACCAAACAATTTTATCACCATAGATGATGAGTGCATTCAAATCTAAATTTTTCCCGGTTGTTGTTATGTTGGTTTCCTTGTTTGTAGTGAGGTCATATAAGATTATATCCTCATAACGACCAACATAGTTCTGAGTGCTCCAGATAACTTTATTACCATAGATAGATACATGCAAAGTTCTTCCATTTGTGGTTAGTTTAGTTTCCTTGCTTGTGGTAAGGTCATATAGGTACACATTATAATTAGTATCTATCCAAACAATTTTGTTGCCAGAGATGGAAAAAGGAGGACGTGAAACATTTACACTCGTCGGTATCTTGGTTTCTCCGCCAACCGTGCACGTTTCTGCCGCCGGCGCGCCGCAGCTCACGCTCTCCAGTATATTCGTCGGGATGCCGTCAACCTCAAAGTAGCCTGCGGAGAGGGAGGCTGGCTTTCCGGGCTTTCCCGGCCCGCCATTGGCATTGATGACTCCGTTTAAGATGAACTGGCTGTCCGCGCTCAGATTGAGGGAATCAATCACCTCGAGCCTGCCGTAGATGTAGATATTGTTGTAGCGCTGCTTAATCTGCGTGGAATAGACGACCTCTCCTGAGGGAATGTACAGGTCTTCGCCCAGCAGCCCGGCACTCTGGCCAGCTGGGCAGCCGTTGTTTTCCGGAACACCGTACACATCCGGGCAGTCGTCAATATTGTCCCGGAGCCCGTCGCCATCAGTGTCGCGCTCGGAGCTGGAGCAGCCGTACCAGTCGCTTTCCGGATTCTTGTCAATGTCATTAATCTCTGCCTGAGGCGTATCGGGGCAGACATCTGCTGCCAGAGCGCCATCATTGTCCGCGTCGCAGGCGACTGGCGATACTGCGCAGTCCAGGCCGATGTTCCTGAAGACAATATCAAAATCAGATGTGGTCACTGCTCCGTCGTTGTTCACGTCATAAATAGTTTCCAGAGAGCCGATGTTGTTCTGCACCGCAGTGGCGTCAATGATGTCCACCCTGCCGTCCCGATTAACGTCGAGATTGCGGGCAGAAACCGCGAGCGAGAAGAATAATACCAGTAAGGCAATAAGAGCTATTGGTCGAACTACAGTACCCATCTTTTTTACCGTATTGTCTTCTCCATCAAAGGGTATATATATGTTTCGGTTTTTGCTTGCCCGGTGCAGAAAACGCAACCCGTTCCGCTGTGGCTGGGCGCACCACCACAAAGTATTTAAGTACGAAAGTAAAACAATCTTACTATTGGTGATACTATGCATGAAAACCACGTACAAATGACCACAGCCTCGCCAAAAGGGCAGGTGGTTATTCCGCAGGCAATACGGGAACAGATGAAAATAGGATCCGGAACGAAGTTCGCTGTGTACGGCAGGGGGGACACGATAATATTGAAGAGAATGTCCTTGCCTACAATAAAAGATTTTGAACGGCTCGCCGCCTTTGGCAGAGAGTTCGCCAAAAGAAAAGGCATAACAGAGAAAGACGTGCTCGAAGATGATTAGGGCTGTACTGGACACCAATATCATCATTTCATCTGTGTTCTGGAAAGGAGCTCCACACGAAGCCGTGAAGAGAGGAATTCTTGGAGAATACCTGGGGGTTATATCTGCTGAAATAATAGATGAGGTCGTGGACAGATTAAGGAATAAATTTCATTTTTCAGAGGAAAACATACAAGAGCTGGTTGATATCCTCCTTATGTATTGCCATATTGTTGAAGTAACCAGCACGTTTGATGTATCGGAAATCGCCAATCGCACACTCCATGCTTCAACTTGAAGCAAGAAGGCGATTTCCGAGTACGCTCAAGAACCCCCGCCCTTAGAGCGGGGTTCTTGACGTAGTAAGGGACAAAAAAGACAACAAGATTATTGCGTGCGCTTTTGATGGCAAAGCGGATTACGTTGTTACCGGAGATCCGGATTTGCTGGAATTACAAGAATTTAAGGGCATTAAGATACTCACTGCAAAGAAGTTTTTAGAGCTTATGAGGTAATATCAGTATTATGACTCTCCCGGAGTCTGTACCATTATCTCCGCCCCGATCTTTGAGGGTGGCAGCCCCTTTTTGGTTTCCTTCCCTGTCCTCTTGTCGAGCAGCACCAGATTCTTGTCCTCATACTGCGGATGGAAGGCGATCTTCGCCTGCCCTGCCTCCTTGGCGAGGAACTGGAGCCGGGCAAGATTTCCAGAGCCGCTGCTTGATTCTTTTGCGATGAAGATAAAGCCGAGCACTCCCTGCCCCGGATCCCAGAACTGGGGTGAGGTTCCGGCCCTGCCGGTGATGCCGTCGAACTCGCTGATGAAAAAGGGATTTTCCGTGGTGAAGACGAACTGGCCCAGGCTGTCCTTCTGGTACAGCGTCTGGTCGCTGAGAAAGGTGAGCGTATCAGCATCAAACTGCAGGATATACTGAACTGCCTTGACATTCTCCAAGCAGTTCACCCGGACATACACCCAGAACTTCTCTCCGGCAGCAATGTCCAGCATCCCGTCAGCATCACTGTCGGTGAGATTCGGCTCGATACTTGCCTGGTTCTTGCTGATCCGGATGCCGTCAAACTGGCTCTTGGTGATGCAGTGCTCGGTCTGCCCCTGCTCAATCTCGCCGATAAAGCCGCCCTTGACGATAACAGGCAGCAGGATGGTGGAAAGGAGGCTGTCCTCGTTCTGGATAGTGAGGAGATCGCCATCCTCGATAGCAAGGGTGTACTGCCTGCCGTTTACCCGCGAGGGCAGCTCAAATTTCCTGATGTAGTTGTTGGAGACTTGGGTAGCGAGGAATACCTCGTTCCTAATCACCTGGGCAAGGGTGTCGAGCGCCGCCTGGTCCTTCTCCTGGTTCAGCTCGCTGAACTGGGTGCTCAGGGCTCCCATCAGCACGATGAAGACTGTCAGGATGAATGCAAATATGAGCACCAGCTCCATGGAAACCTGGGATTTAGGTGAGCTCATCAGAGATCTCGTCCAGCCGGACGCAGGTGGCAGTGACCTGCTCGCTGAATCTGCAGTTGGCGTTTGCCTCTATCTTCATGCGCTTGAGCCCTGGCGAATAGTCGCGCGCCTCAAAGGCAGAGCAATGGAAGCCGGGCACCCTGCACTGCTCGTGCAATGTTGTATCCTCCAAGCAGAGATTAGAGGCAGAGGTATAGCACTGGATCGGCACATCGGACTCAAAGAACAGCGTTTGCGTGCCCGTGGCAGTTAGGACATTGAACATGAGGAAGTATTCCGGCGACTGGCTTTCCCTGCTGTCCAGGACGTACATGCTGCCAATCTGCTCGGGGAACTCAATAGTTATCACGGACTTGAACGGCGGGCCGGTGAAATAGGCCTCCCTGCCGGTGTCTGCAATGGCGCGGGCAATCCTGCCGATCTTGTTGATGGTGATGCTGTCTGTTGATTCCCTGATGTAATCGCGGAAGACATAGGCGGTCGGGATGATGATCAGCAGGATAAAGGCGAAAATCATCACGTACTCCATAGAAACCTGTGCAGAAGCACCTCTTTTTCCGGAAAACATGGGAAAGAACAGGTAGGTGGCATTAATAAATGTTGTGCTCATCTCGGCTCTGGAGAAAATCTCGCTGCACTCAGGGGTAGCACCGGCTCGCTCCATGCTGATGCAATAGGGAGAGCGGCGCCTCCCCGTAAGGGACGTCCCCCTCCGCTATGTTCTCGCAGCCGCTTCACCGCTCGCAAGATGGTGCTACCCCTTATTTTTTACAGTGCCGCTCATCTCTCCTGCAAATCTTTATATAACTCTTCATCATTCAGAAGTAGATATGGGCTTGCTGGGAGGGATCCTGGGGAAGCAGCTGAAGAAGCCGCGACATGTAGCAGTTACTATCTTCGGCACCCCGGAATGGGCGCGGCTGAGCAAGGTGGAGCTGCCGGATGCGCTGCGGAAAAAATACCGGCGCCTGATGGAGATCATTGCCTGCCAGGTTGCGCTGGACATCCCGATCCTGACATTCCTGATCAGCCCCCAGCGGAAAACGCTGAGCGATGAGGCGATGCTCCAGATTGATGCCATGAAGGAGTTCTTCACCGAGCTGAGCAGCGCTCCCCTGGTGCACAGCAGCCAGATGAAGGTCTCAGTCCTGGGAAAATGGTATGACCTGCCCGGCAGCGCGATTGAGCCGGTGAGAGCAGTGATTGAGCAGACCAAGGGATATGACCGATTCTTCCTCAATTTCTGCGTGCAGTACGACGGCCAGGAGGAGATTGTGGATGCCTGCAGGCTGATTGCGCGGAAGATCAGGGCAGAGAAGATTGACGTGGAGGCGATTGACGCTGAGCTGGTGAAGGAGAACATCTATGCATCCTATTTCCTGCCGCCGGACATTATCATCACCACCGGCAGAAAGAAGCGGACAGCGGGGCTCCTGCTCTGGGACTCCAAAAATGCCACCATGGTCTGCACAGGCAAGCTCTGGCCGGAGTTCACTGCGGATGACTTCAGGAAGGCAGTGGAGCAGTACGGGCAATAGAAATAGTAATATGGACAATGATAGGGACTATCCTGTTTATATGTTCCCGCACGCCGCCATCATGGCGCACGAACTCGCTACGCTCGTTCGGCGGTGTTCGGCATAGCCGAAACCGGCGACGCTCGCTCCGCTCGCTATGGAGCACCCCGGATGGGGCGTCCCCCGCTCCATCTGCGCCATGGCGGCGTG
>JACQNA010000081.1 GCA_016203335.1 Candidatus Woesearchaeota archaeon | reverse complement strand
TTCTAAAGCAGTGTTATTATTCTCTATATTGAAATTAATTTGCTAAACCTTTATAAACCAGACCATGCACCAAAGGATTATGCGCAGGGAATACTCGAAAGTCATGCACAATGTGTTTGACGAGTTCACCAACCGGGCTATCTTCAAGCTGATCAGCCAGGGGCATTTTGACGGGCTGCAGTCACCGATCTCTATCGGCAAGGAAGCGAACATCTTTTCTGCAAAAAAGGGGCAGGAAACAGTGGTGGTGAAGATCTACCGGCTGGAGAGCTGCGACTTCAATAGAATGTATGATTATATCAAGCTTGATCCCCGGTATAGCACTGTCCATCCGAGCAAGCGAAAGATCGTGTTTGCCTGGGCGCAGCGGGAATACCGCAACCTCCTGAAGGCGAGAGAGGCGGGGGTGCGGGTGCCCAAGCCAATAACCTTCCTGCACCATGTTTTGGTGATGGAGCATATCGGCAAAAGGCAGCCTGCGCCGAAGCTGAAGGATGCCTGGCCGAGGCATACCAAAGAGTTTTTCCAGGAGGTGGTGGAGCAGATGCGGAAGCTGCATCAGGCTGAACTGGTGCACGCTGACCTCTCTGCATTCAATATCCTCAATGATCAGGAGAGGCCGGTAATCATTGACATGTCGCAGTGCACCACCCTGGAGGATTCGCGGGCTGCCGAATACTTGCAAAGAGATATAAAGAACGTGGCAGTTTTCTTCCGGAAAATAGGCCTGGATGCCCGCGAGGATGGGATACGGCAGCGCATTATCACGTGATGCACATGGAATTCACCTATGAACTGAAGATACCCCGGGCGAGAATCCCCATGCTGGTAGGAAAGCAGGGTGTGGTGAAGCGCCTGATTGAGGAACGAACGCATGCGAAGCTGCAGATTGACAGCGTGCAGGGAGATGTGCTGATCTCGAGCGATGACGGGCTGCATGTGTATACTGCCCGGGAGATTGTCACCGCTATCGGAAGAGGATTCCATCCGGATATCGCGCTGAAGCTCATGGACATGGAAACCAGCTTCCTAGTCATGCCGCTGCCGGAGAGCAGGAAAAAGAAATATTTATTAAGGATAAAGGGGCGGCTCATCGGCAGCGAGGGAAAAACCAGGCACATCATTGAAGAGATGACTGACACGCATATGTCTGTGTATGGGAAGACCGTAGCAATCATCGGGCAGCAGGAGCATGCCCTGGTTGCGCGGAAGGCGGTGGAGATGCTGCTGGAAGGGAGCCCGCACGCCAATGTCTACCGGTTCCTGGAGAGGAAGCGGAGATCGCTCCGGCGGAATGAGACACTATCATGGCAATAGCGCATGAGCTTGCAGCACAACAGCGGGAAATCTCAGTCTCTGAGTTCTTTGCCAAGAACCGGCATCTCCTGGGATTTGACAACAAGAAAAAGGCGCTGCTCACCACCATTAAAGAGGCAGTGGATAATTCCTTAGATGCATGCGAGGAAGCAGACATCCTGCCGGAGATTTCTGTTGAGGTGATTGACATGCAGAATGACCGTTTCCGGATCATCGTGGAAGACAACGGGCCGGGAATCGTGAAGAAGCAGATCCCGAACATCTTTGCCAAGCTGCTCTACGGCAGCAAGTTCCACCGGATGCGGCAGAGCAGGGGGCAGCAGGGTATCGGCATTTCCGCATCAGTCATGTATGCGCAGCTGACCACCGGGAGGAGCGCGAAGATCACCTCAAAGATTGGGCAGAGGGAGCAGGCGCACTATTATGAGCTGCATATCAATGTGCAGAAGAACTCTCCGGAGATTGCCAAAGAGGATGTGGTGGAGTGGAAGAAGGAACGGGGGACACGGGTGGAGCTGGACATCGAGGCGAGCTATTCTGCAGGCAACCAGAGCGTTGACGAGTACCTGAAACAGACAGCAATCGCCAACCCCTCGTGCACCATCATCTACACCAATCCCAAGGCAGAGCAGGTCATATTTCCCCGGGTGAGCAGCGAGCAGCCGAAGAAGCCCAAGGAGATCAAGCCGCATCCGTATGGGGTTGAGCTCGGCGTGCTGATGAACATGCTCCGGTTCAGCGATGACCGGACCATCCACTCGTTTCTGATCAACGAGTTCAGCAAAGTAGGAGGGGAAGCGGCAAAGCAAATCCTGGAGAATGCCGCCATTCCGCCGCAGAGCAAGCCGAGGGAGATGAGCAGGGAGATGATTGAGCGGCTTGTTGAAGGCATCAAGAGGACGAAAATCCAGAACCCGCCAACAGACTGCCTGAGCCCGATCGGCCAGGATCTCATTGAGAAAGGGCTGCGGAAGGAGATCAATGCAGAATTCTATGCCAGCGTGACCAGGTCGCCTGCGGTTTACCGGGGAAATCCATTCCAGATTGAGGTGGGCATTGCCTATGGGGGCACCCAGCCTGCGGACCAGCCGATACGCATTATGCGGTTTGCGAACCGCGTCCCCTTGCTCTACCAGCAGAGCGCATGCGCAGTCACCAAGAGCATCATCCAAACAGCATGGAGGGGCTATGGGCTGGAGCAGAGCCAGGGTGCTGTTCCAGCCGGGCCATGCACATTAATGGTGCACATGGCATCGGTCTGGGTGCCATTTACGTCAGAGAGCAAGGAGGCGATTGCGCATTATCCGGAAATCATCCGGGAAATCAAGCTTGCGGTCCAGGAGGCCGGAAGGAGGCTGAGCATCTATGTCAACAAAAAGAGGCGCGTGGCAGACCAGCAGGAGCGGGTAAGCATCTTTGAGAACTACATTCCTGAGGTGGCAGATGCGCTTGCGCGGCTCAGCGGGGCTGGAAAAGAGAAGATTATTGCTGCCATGCGGAAGATGCTGGAGAAGAACAAGGAATACATCCAGGCCCACAAAGAGGCGCATCAGGTAGAAGAACGGAAGGAAGAGCAGGCAAGGCTCGGCGGTTTTGAAGATGAGTAAAAAGCCAAAGGAAGCGCTCGAAGAGCTCGGCAAGGGACTAGTGAAAGACGTGCTGTCGAACAAGCAGCCAAAAATGATCGTGCCTATTCGGGCGCTGTCCAATGTCACATTCAACAAAAAGACCGAGATGCTGCAATTAGGGGGGAAGTCCGCAGAGCGGAATTTCTTCAATGTCGCGCATGCCAAGAAGTTCCTGCAGACGCTGGAGGTGGCTGCAGCCAGCAAGAACCTGCTCGAGGACGGAAAGCACGCATCACTCAGGGACGTATTCTACATGGTCAAGCGAACCATCCCCAATACCAGGACAAATGTTGTTGATGAGCAGGCAGAAAGTGATGACGCCATCGAGGACCTGGAGCTGCTGACTGAGCAGTCACGGGAGCAGCTGAACATCAATGCAAACAAAATGGGCTCAGTGGCCGGGCATGTGGTCATCGAGGACAAGGGAGACGAAATCAACTGGAGCAAGATGGGCTCAGGCGGATGGAGCATCCCCTCGAATGTCGAGGAGATCACGTTCAAGAGGGTCCGGGCGAAGTACGTCATCTACATGGAGAAGGCAGCGGTGTGGGAACGGCTGCACGAGGACAAGTTCTGGGACAAGCAGAACTGCATCATCATGAGCTCGCAGGGGCAGACAACACGGGGCATCAGGAGGCTGCTGCAGCGGCTGTCTATCGAGCATAAGCTGCCTATCTATGTGCTTGCTGACTTTGATCCCTGGGGATTCTACATTTACTCTGTCCTGAAGTTCGGCTCAATCAACCTGGCGCATATGGCGGAAAGCATGACGCTGGGCACCGCGCGGTTCCTGGGGATCACTGCAGATGATATTGAGAATTACGGGCTGAAGAAGCACCTGATCGCATTCAAGGATGTGGATGTGAAGCGGCTGGAGCAGCTGCAAAACTATGAATGGTTTGCAGACAACAAGCAGTGGCAAAGGCAGTTCAAGCTCATGAAAGAGATGAAGGCAAAGGCAGAGATCCAGGCGCTGAGCAGCAGGGGGATCAGCTTCATCACGGAGAAGTACCTGCCGGAGAAGATACAGAAGGGGGAGTTCTTGGAGTAGATTCGTGAAATTCATTGAACGGCTCTGTAGAAAATCTCGCTGCGCTGGGGTAGCGCCAGTTCGCTCCGTGCTGTCAAAAATCGAAGATTTTTGAGCATGCTCGGAAATCGCCCTCTTGCGCGCTATGTTCGAATAAGAAAAGTATAATGGAGATTTCAGACATGTCGAATGGTAAAGGTCGGCCCCTTCCCGAAGGGAGCAACCCCTTCCGCTATGCCATTGCAGATGCGGCATCGCTCACAAGATGGCGCTACCCTACATTTTCTACAGAGCCTCATTGAACGAAAGCCTTAAAAAGGACAGAGCAGCGAAAGAGGATATGGTCGTTGATGCAATGATTGGCGGAGGCTCGGGCATTCTGGGAGCGCTGCTCGGCTATTTCGGGGTGAAGTTCTGCTCCGGCAGGGCAGAGGGGCGCAGAGGAAGAATGCCGTCGCTGCGCTTCCGGGTGAGGAGGCATACGGTGCACCTGCACCACTGGGTATTTTCCTCATTGACCGGGGTATGGCTGTTCCTGAACCGGGAAATCTTCAGCCTGCCGATATTCCTGTTCTTGTTCGGCGGGGCGCTCGGCATGACATTCCAGGGGACCAAGTACAAGGATTGGAAGCGGATTATCTTCAGGTGAAAGTTTATAAAGGAACTCTTCTGTGTTCTTGCCGTGAGCCTGTAGCTCAGGTTGGACAGAGCGCTGGCCTTCTAAGCCAGAGATCGGGGGTTCAAATCCCCTCAGGCTCGGTTTAATATGATAAAATCAGATTACGTGTGCTGAGCCGCACGCCACCACTGCGGCGGCTGGACGGGACTTCGTCCTCTGGCAGACCCCGTAGGGGGCAACCCCCCTGCCAGCCAGCGCCGCTGTGGCGTGCGGCGAGGCGGGGGTTGTCCCTTACGGGGTGCCTCGCAGGCAACGGAGTTGCCGTCGCACCGCCAGTTTTAGCTCAACAAAAACTGCCGAACGAGCGCAGCGAGTGAGAGCACCGGCGGCGCAAAGAAAATAATGTTCCCACTTAAATTGACAGCACCTTTTACCACCATAGTTTATATACTTCATCTTTCCATGACGTGCTCATGAAAGAGGCGATCCTGGTGATGATGTCTCTCCTTTTGCTTACTCCCCTCCATGCCACGCTCACCATGAATGAAGTGGTCATACCGGATCCATCGGACGGATTTGCGTCAGCGCTGGCGCAGCTCCAGGCAGTGTTCGGGAGGGATGCAGCTGCGACACCCCTATCAACAGGAATCATTTATTTCTACGCGAATGGGCAACGGATAGCAAAGATTGAGCATAACAAGACGTTTTACTTCCATAATGACCATTTAGGCTCGGCGACAGTAGTTACTGATGAAAGTGGAAATGTCGTTGAGGAAAAGAAATACGACCCGTTCGGCGTGGAGCTGGTGGGCGGCTCGAAGATTGGGTATAATTCGAAGGAGTTAGATAGGGATACTGAGCTGAATTATTACGGTACAAGGCATTATGGAGCTGAGTTTGGAAGATTTATAACGCCGGATACGATGAAGGGAAAGCTGGCGAATCCGCAATCATTGAATCTGTATGCGTATACGTTAAATAATCCGATGAAGTATATTGATCGCACCGGCGAGCAGGCTACTGCATCACTCCAAGAGCAGGGAGGCAAGAAGATTCTGCAAATAAGCGGAAAGCTGGAGTGGGTGAATGCAGAGGATGCCCGGGGAAGGGTTGCATACTCCTCAGTTGAATTTGCGGGCGGCTCATCAGGATTACTGACCAGAAGAGAGGGCATGGTGTCTCTGTCTATGATTGGTGCACGGGGGGTTCGGGGTCCAAAGGAAGAGGTTAGCTTAGAGGTAAGCGGAAGCCAGGTTGAGCAGAATCTTCGATTGAGGATGGAAGAGGCTCAGGCCAAGGATACGCCTGCAGCAGCAAACATCCCGCCAATTGCCGGAGCTGGCTCCGGAAGAATGGGAATTGCGCTGCCTGCCCAAAATGAAGGTGAAGCGCAGGCGAGCTCTGGCCAGTATAGCACAAAAGCACTTGAGCCGGTGAAAGAATACCTCACCAGGGACCGGCTCCCTGACAGCAGCAAGGCATTGTCTGCAGCAGGGGATGTTGCGAAAAGGGCAGCCCTTGGGTATGTTGATTTTATAGATGCGGTAATCGGGGTAGCAAAGGGGGTAACTGAAAGAAGAGCAGCCCAGGTTGCAACACAGCAAGGGCAAAGGCTGAAGCAGCGATGCGGCGGCTGTAATGTAAAATAAAGATAGCTGCTCTGCCCTCGGTTAACAGGTAGTTTTATAAAAGCACGAATAATCGTTTCAGCCAAGCAGGAGTGGCTAAGCGGCTAAAGCGGCTG
>JACQNA010000092.1 GCA_016203335.1 Candidatus Woesearchaeota archaeon | reverse complement strand
GTGGTGGAGCCGGAATTGCTTGACCTCCAGAAGAACCTGCAGCAGCTGCAGATATCCCGCGAGCAGCTCATTGCGCTGGGCATGCTGGTCGGGACCGACTACAATCGGGCAGGAATCAAGGGCATTGGGCCGAAAAACGCCTTGAAGCTCGTCAAGCAGTTTGGGGACAATCTCCCTGGCTTGTTCCTCCATGTGCACTGGGATGAGCATTCTTCCACTCCTTGGAAAACTATCTTCTCCTTATTTACTGATATGCCTGTGGAGCATCATCCCAAATTTTCCTTTGGGCGCATCCAGCGCGACGCGCTCCTCCGCTTTTTAGTTGATCAGCATGACTTCTCCCTGGAGCGGACAGAAAATCAGCTCAGCGGGGTGCAGCATCTTTCCCAGGGAAGCCTCTCCGGATGGATGTAAGGCACCATGAAACCGCTTATCATCGCGCATCGGGGAGCATCGGGATTAGCGCCGGAAAACACTTTCTCATCATTCCAACGGGCGCTTGTCCTTGGCGCTGATGCGCTGGAATGTGATATCCATCTTACTCAAGACAGGCAGTTCGTTGTTATCCACGACTCTACCATTAACCGAACATCTAATGGGAAGGGAGCAGTTGCCCGATTCACCCTTCAGCAGCTCAAGCAGTATGATTTCGGAAGCTGGCATTCTGCAGCGTATGCTGGAGAGCGGATACTCACGCTGAAACAGTTCCTCATGCTCTGCAAGAGAGCAATACCTGTTGTTGAGGTGAAGCAAAAAATACTTCCTGCCTCCCCTTCCCTCATCTCTGCGCTCCGCTCCGCAAAGCAGCTTCATACTGCAATCGTCGTCTCCTTTCACTATTCCGTGCTTGCACAGCTTCGGCGGCAGAGCAAGAAGGTGCGCTTGGGCTACCTGGTGTTTCGCCCCACATCATCCACCATTAGCCGGGCATTATCGCTCTCTTGCACATCTATCAATCCCTATTACCTGTTTTGCACCCCTTCTTTTGTGCGGCGCTGCCATGCTGCCGGGCTGCAGGTACATCCCTGGGTAACTGATTCCAAGTTCGTGATGCGGATGCTCATTAAGAGGGGAGTTGATGGCATCACCACCAATCATCCGGAAACCTTGCGGGAGGTGCTCCGTGGCATCCCTTAAAGCAGCGCTCCGGGGCAAGCTTACTCCTGCAGAATCAGCTGCCCTCCGGCAGAGCTATGACATTATCGGGGATATTGCGGTTATGGACATTCCGCAATCCCTGCTGCGCAAGCGGCAGCTGATCGGAAAAGCAGTGCTTAGTCTTCATCACCATCTCCGGACAGTGTTACGACGCGCAGACATCCATAAAGGCAAGTACCGCACCAGGAAACTCGCGTGGGTTGCTGGCGAGCGGAAGACAGAAACCGTGCATGTGGAGAACGGAGTGAAGCTCAAGTTAGACCTCGCAAAGGTATACTTCTCACCACGCTCAGCAACTGAGCGGAAGCGGATTTTCCAGCAGGTCAAGCCCGGGGAATCAGTATTGGTGCTGTTCTCCGGCATCGGGCCGTTCCCCCTGGAGATTGCCAAGAACAGCAGGGCAAAGGAAATATATGGCATTGAGATCAATGCTGCTGCCCACCGCTATGCTATGGAGAACATGCAGCTGAACAAGCTGCATACCACCCTTCTCCAGGGCGATGTTTCCCGGATCACCCTTTACCGGAGATTTGACCGGATCCTGATGCCCCTTCCAAAAGGAGCAGAGGATTTTCTTTCTGACGCATTCCGCTTTTCCAGGAAAGGAACGATCATCCACTACTACACATTCGGGCAGGAGGCTGAATTTGCAGACATCCAAAGGCGCCTGACTGTGTCCTGCGCAAAGCTGGGGAAGAAGATACGGATACTCAACCTCACCAAGTGCGGGCATTACCGGCCGTATACCTACCGGCTCTGCATTGATTTTAGGGCATATTGAGATTATCTTTGTTTTGCACGCCACGCCGACGCTTTTGTCTGCATTTTTACCAATCTAATAATCCAAACCATTAAAAAGCAGAACATCCTTTTTCCCTGAGGCGTGGGCATGTTTAAGTGAACACCCACAGAGCGAAAGCGATGATGAACGGAAGTAACTTAAGAATCCACGCCGCTTTATCTTACTTACCTTTACTCAATCTTTATATAACCCTCTGCTTTTTCCTGCGGTATGGCAGATGCCCGGGTTGAGCAGCTTGCAGGGATATTAGTGGAGCATTCGCTCACTGTCCATGAGGGGTCCCTCATCGCATTAAGCTTTGATGCAGAGGCAGCGCCGCTTGCGCTCGCCTGCTACCGGCGCCTGATTCAAAAGGGAGCTGAAGCCATTATACATACCAATATGCCCGGATTTGCCTATACTTATTTCAAACACGCCACTCCTGAGCAGCTTCGGCGCATCCCGTTCATCAGAACATATGAAGCGAAGCAGATTGACGGCAGCATATCTATAGGGGCGCAGTACAACACCCGGGAGCTGAGCTCTATTGATCCGCAGAAGATAGCGCTGCGCAGCAAGGTCATCAAGCCGATATCAGACATCATCCTGAAGAAAGACAATTGGGTGCTCTGCGAATATCCCACCCATGCACTTGCGCAGGAGGCAGACCTGTCGCTGGAGGAATTCGAGGATTTTGTATATGCAGCATGCATCCGTGACTGGAAGAGAGAGGAGGCATTCCAACAAAAGCTGAAGGCAATCCTGGACCGCGGCAAAACCATGCGGATTATCGGTGAAAATACTGATCTGGCATTCTCTATTGCAGGCAGGAAAGGGATTCTCTGCTGCGGGCACCGCAATATGCCAGATGGTGAGGTGTTTCTTGCACCTGTTGAGAACTCGGCAGAAGGCTTTATTCATTTCACCTATCCCGCCATATTCCGCGGCAGGGAAGTGGAGAATGTCCGGCTGAAATTCCATAAAGGAAAGGTGATTGAGGCGAGCGCAACCAAAAACGAAGGATTCCTCAAGGAAATGCTCGCAACCGATCCCGGCGCATCATTTCTGGGAGAGTGTGGCATCGGCACTAACTTCAGCATCACCAGGCACATCAAGAATATCCTGTTTGACGAGAAAATTGGGGGGACTGTCCACCTGGCGCTGGGCATGGCATACAAACAGGGAGGAGGGAAAAACGAGTCCGCGCTGCACTGGGACATGATCAAGGATTTACGGAACGGCGGGAAGATACTGGTGGACGGGAAAGTGATACAGGAGAACGGGAGGTTTGTTATTTGATTTTCGGAATAGGGATTCTACTCCCAAGTTAGTTTCTTAGCCTCAGGATCAAGAGGGACTTGGCCGAGGATATCTCTGACAAATCTCCTGCATAAATCCATAACATCTGCACTTACAAGATAATCTGACGTGCGGGTATCTCTTCTTCTATGTATCTCCTTTAATTCTCTATTCAATCTCACCAGCCCTTTGCTGACGGTTACACCGAGCATTGCCCTTTCAGTGTCTAATTTTTTACCCGCTATCCTTTCACAAAACTGCAACATATCTCTACAATTAGCGAACTGCGCCGCTAAAGAGTTATACTGTGCTAGAGGGTATGTAGCATCAAACATATTGTCTATACCCCTATCATACGCCTCCATGTTGATATAAAACGCCTGGAGCCGCTCAACAAGCTTATAGATTACCTCCTCCGCATTATGCAAACCCTTCATCTTATATTTTGCTTCATTCGCCTTTATTTTCAATGCAAGCCTCTTGAGAAATTCAGGATCTGTTTTATTCCTATCAATGCTCCGCATTGCAGCATCCATTTCCCGTACCAACTCCGTCCTTACTGGAGGTGGAAGCGGTTGCCTCTTATCCCTCACAGTCTCATAAATGCCACCGAGCATGGCGAGAACAACCGCATACTTCGCCCATTTTCTCCCGCGGAACATGGACAAGATACTCATATCCTGCTCATTTGGAAGGGGATATATATATATTTCTGTTTTGCAGCCTAACGAATCAGCATCAACCTTTTTGGAGAATGAGTTAGCAATTCATAGCCTTTCTTTTTTACCAGCACACTATCCTCTATCCGTATCCCTTTGCCGCTGAAATAGATGCCCGGCTCAATGGTGATCACCATGCCTGCCCTGAGCACCTCTTTCGCATCCGGCTTGAGGTTGGGCAGCTCATGGATTTCCACGCCGATGCCATGGCCTAATCCGTGGATAAAATATTTTGCGTATGTTCCCAGACCTTTCCTTGCGTTTCGATAGAGGTCGGCACATTTTACCCCTTCCTTGACCTGCTGCACGAGCTTCTCCTGCACGCCCAGCACCATCTGATAGAGCGCCTGCTCCTGCCGGCTTGGCGTGCCCAGGTACACTGTCCTCGTCATATCCGCATGATATCCCTTTACCTTTGCCCCAAAATCAATCACGCAAAATCCTTTCCGCAGGGGGATGTCCTGGGGAACATAATGCGGCTGGGCAGCACCGCTTCCTGAGGCAACAATGACCGGGAATGCGAGCTCAGCCCCAGCTTCTTTTATCTTCTGCTCGATAAACCCAGCGATGCCCTTTTCTGTCTTTATCTGCCGGATATTTGCAAGGAGCATCGTAAATACCAGATCCGTGATTCGGCATGCTTTTTTCAGAGAGGAGATCTCCTGCTTGCTCTTCACTGCCCTGCGCTGCCGCATCACCTCAGCAATGTCCCTATATCTTGCGGGAATCTCCTTTTTCAGGCGCCTGAACGCATTCACGCTGAGATGGTCGAGGTTTACTCCAACTTCCTTTCCGCTGAGCAGGGGCCCGAGGAGCTGCATCATCTGCTTTCCCTTCACCATCACCACCTTTGCCCTGCTGGACTTGCGTGCACGCGCATACTCCATCTCCGGCACATAGAGCGTTACCTTTCCCTTTCTTTCCACTGCGCATGCATACTCCGTGTCAAATCCGGTGAGATACCCAAAATTCGGGTCCTTCCGGCTTCCTCCGACATTACAGACAAGGATAATCTTTGGTTCCATGCCCAACAAACCTTTAAATACCACTTAAAAACCTTTTTATTTTGTCAAGAACCACTTGCCGAATCAAGTAGCGTGAATAATAGAACAAATGCTTGGCAAGTGGTTCTTGAGTGTCAAGAATCGAAAGATTCTTGAGCATACTCAGAAATGCCTCGCATTTCTGATACATGCTCGGAAACCCTGCGCTCCGCCAACGGGCAGAAGCCGATGGTTTCCGCGCAGAGGTTTCCGACACATGCAGGTTACGCATCTCCCGAACGGAATCACCCTGGTGCTTGCGCCATGCCCCGGAGATTCGCTTACCTTGCTTGCCAGCGTGCATGTCGGCTCTGCTGATGACGGGGTACACTACGGCATCTCCCACTTTCTGGAGCACATGGTGTTTGAGGGGACCAGGAAACGGAGCAGCCAGGAGATCAGCAACACTATTGAGCGCTTAGGCGGCTATTTCAATGCAGCGACAGACAGCGAGCGGACGTTCTATTACATCAAAATCCTGAAGAAGCATTTTGCTGTTGCTGCTGGCATCCTCTCGGACATCATCTGCCATCCGGCGTTCCCCCCGAAGATGATTGAGAAGGAGCGGAAGATCATCCTGAGCGAGATTGACATGGTCAATGACGAGCCGCGGCATTACCAATGGATATTGCTCCAGAAGCACCTCTTCACCTCTGCTGCGCGGCATCCGACGTATGGCACCCGGGAAGCGGTTTCCCGGATATCACGGGAAGACCTCATTGCCCACCATCAAAACTATTACACCGGAAGCAACCTGGTGCTTGTCCTTGCCGGAGATGCTCATGGAGCGCTGCCTGCTCTCACCAGATTATTCTCTTCCCTGCCGAAGAGAGGCATGCGGCGGCAACCCCTTCTTGAATCACCCAATGCATTCCAGAAAGCTGTGGAGCGCCGGAAGCAGCTTTCCCAGAGCTATCTTGCCTTAGGATATAAGACACCACCACGGAATTCTGCGGATATCTACGCTCTTGACGTCATCCACGCGATCCTCGGCAGAGGGCAGTCCGGCAGGCTGTTTAGCGAAATCCGGGGGAAACGTGGGCTAGGGTATGATGTTGCAGTGCACCATGAGCCGGGAATCTCCCATGGGGTGTTTGCGGTGAACGTGGGGATGGACAACAGCAATATCCCCCGGGTGCTCTCCCTTATCACCAAAGAATTCTCACGCCTCCGGCGAATAACCAAGGACGAGCTTCAGGATGCACAAACCTTTATTGAGGGCAATTTCCTCATTGAGCATGAGGATACCCAGAAATGGGCAACCCACCTTTCCCTGCTTGCGCATTGCGGTGTGCTTGAGGATGCCCGCCCGTATATTGCCAAGATTAAACATGTTTCGCTACAGGATGTGAAGAAAGCAGCAGAACGCTACCTCACCCCGCAATATACTCTGGCTATTGTGCAGCAGGATTAGCGGGTGATCTCAAATCCTTTCACTGCGCGCAGCAGATCTGCCGCCTTCTTGTTTTTCTCAAAATGCTTCCGCACAGGATCGAGCAACCCGTTGAGGCTCTTGGCGACCGCGCGCTTCAGGTCCAGGGGGTGCAATTGCTTATCCTGATAGACCTTGCCCAGCTCCTGCATGCTCTGCAGGGTAATATCTCCGCCGAATTTTGCCGGCCGCTCAACCGTGAGCGACTTATAGCGCTCGAACAGGATGTATCTGCAGTATTCCATCACCGGGTTCTCCTGGAGCTGGCCTTCCGGGCAATAAGCCTGCATCATCTTTTTCTCTACCTCTTCCGGCGCGTCTGTCATGAAAATCGCGCTCTCTGGCCTTGATTTGGACATCTTCATCTCAATGGCCCGCTCCTGGGCGTCCGCCTGCTGCGACGCAGGCTTGCCGAGCCCCATCAACATATGGTGGCTTACCACTACTGGCTTCCAAAATCCCAGCTTTGGCCCGATCTCCCTGGCGAGCACATTCACTTTCCGCTGGTCTATGCCCAGCTGCGTGATGTCCGCTTTCAAGGCGAACACGTCTGCACACTGCATGCACGGATAGAATATCTGCGCGGCGCTCAGGACTTCTTCCTCTTTCCTGCCCATAATCTGTGAGCAGCGCACTATCCGCTTGACGGTGCTGTTCCGCGCGATCTGGATAACCGTTTTCCAGTATTCCGGATCCCTAATCATCTCACTTGTCCAGGCAAGCTCCACCTTTCTCGTATCCACGCCGCACGCCTTCCAGACCTCAATGATATACTCCCCCGCAGTATGGATTCTCCCCAGCTCACCGCCCAGCTTATTATTCATCCATGCGAACCAGTCTGCCACGAGCACCTTAAACTGGACGCCAGCCTTAATCATCTTACTGATGTTTATGGCCCGCAGCAGCCCTTGCGCGATATGCACGTTGCCGCTCGGCTCAAATCCGTCATACGCCACAATCCTTTTTTTCCGCTCCAGCAGCTGGCGGAGATCCTCCTCAGTCAGAATCTCTTCACCTACTTCATTGATCAGGCGGAGCCGCTCTTGGATATCCATGCTGCCTATTCCTCCTTGCGGTTATAAAAACCTTTCGGGCGCTGGATTTTTATAGCAGGACATCATCTCTCCAGCAATGCTTTCCGTGAGCGCTCTCTCGACATACCTCTTCTGCACCAGGAAGCTGTTCCTCCAGCAGGTCCTGAAGCTCTCTGAACCGGAAAAGCCAGCGACTATCCTCGGCACGATCCGGCATGAGGCGATTGCCGCGATGCATCAGGAAGAGGAGCATATTATCCTCGCTACCAATACCATACTCCCCCTTGCTGAACTTGAGCAGCGCTACCGGGCAGCATATGCGCAGGCTCTCCGGGACACGATTCTGCGCCACAGGCAGGCGCTCAAATCCTTGGGATATTCGCTTTCCCAGGTGTTTCATATGCTTTGGAGATTAGCCACTACCGAATCTGAGCAGCGGTCGCGCTTCGCCTTCCGGCTGATGGATGCGCATCAGGCATACGGAGATGCGCTCTGGCAGATGCTCCCCAAAATCCAGTCTGAGGTTGCGGTCTCCTCTGACAGTCTCGGGTTACGGGGAATAGTGGACCGCATTGAGCTTTCTGATGATGACCTCATCCCCATAGAAATCAAGAGCGGAAAAGCCCCTGCCCGCGGCGCCTGGGAATCGCACCAGATCCAGCTCGGCGCCTATCTCCTCCTGCTTTCTGAGGCTTACCGGAAGCCGATCACCACGGGATTCATCCGCTATGTTGATGCGGGAGAGGAGCGCTCGGTCATCCTCAACCCCTTTCTCCGGCATACTATCCTCAGCATCCGCGACCAGGCTGCTGCCCTGCTCCGTTCTCTCAATGTTCCGCCGTACACCTCCAACCATAACAAATGCGCGAGCTGCGGGCTGCGCGAGCAGTGCTATGACCAGCCTTTCATTGCAGAGCGCCTGGCTCAATCCTTCACTATTCGGGAACAGTTACAAAAACAGTGAATTCCGAAACATTTATATACATCCCTCGATTTAACAGGGATTACGGCAAAAGGTGATGCATGTGGCAGAAGAAGACAAGAAATTTTCACGGCAGATTATCGGCAAGACGATCGTTTCTAAGACTGGCAAGCGGTTTGGAGAGGTAGGAGATGTCATCTTTGAGTCAGGCTCCGGAGAGCTTATCCATATGGTGCTGGTCAACCCGACTTCCTACACTGAAAAACTTGAGCTGGAGCGGGATAAATCGAACAATCTCCTGGTCCCGTTCAGCGCGGTGATTGCTGTTGGGGATTTCATGGTGATTTCGGAAGAGGACATTATATAGCCCTCTTTGCCACTTTCGGATAACCATCACGTTTTTAAATTATACTCCATTCTTCCCTAGCATGGATTCTGCTATCTGGACTGAAAAATACCGGCCGGCAAGCTTCGCCGACATCAAGGGGCAGCAGGAGATCGTGGCGCGGGCAAAGGCATTTGTGGAAAAGAAGAACATGCCTCACCTGCTCTTTGCCGGGCCCGCAGGAGTAGGAAAAACAACCCTTGCACTGGTGATCGCCAAGCAGCTGTTTGGGGAGGGCTGGCAGCAGAATCTCCTGGAGCTGAATGCATCTGACGAGCGCGGGATTGATGTGGTTAGGCATAAAGTCAAGGACTTTGCGCGGACACGGGCAATCGGCGATGTTCCCTTCAAGATTATTTATTTGGATGAATGCGACGCCTTAACCCGAGAGGCGCAACAGGCATTGCGCAGGACCATGGAGAACTATACCTCTACCTGCAGGTTTATCCTCAGCGCAAACTATTCCAGCAAGATCATTGACCCTATTCAGAGCAGGTGCACATTCTTCCGCTTTGCTCCGCTCGCCAAGGAGGATATCACTGCCATTATTGACCGGATCAGCAGCCAGGAGGGGCTGCAGGTGACTGCTCCGGCAAAGGAGGCGTTATTCGAGGCATCTGGCGGAGACTGCCGCAGGGCAGAGAACCTGCTTCAGGCAGCAGCATCCCTCCACACTTCTATCACTGAAGAGGTGGTGTTCTCCATCGCTTCCCTTGCCGAGCCCAAAGAGATAGACGAGGTGCTGCAGCTCTGCCTTGCCAACAAATTCATCGAGGCGCGGAGCAAGCTGCTCAAGGTCATGCTCCAGTATGGGCTGTCCGGGCTTGATGTCATCAAGCAGATCCAGAAGGAGCTTTGGGAGATTTCCCTGGACAACACCAAGAAAATGCACCTCATTGAGAAGTGTGGGGAGATCGAGTTCCGGCTGACTGAGGGCAGCGACCAGTTCATCCAATTGGAAGCGCTGCTCAGCCAGATTGTGCTGGCAGGGCAGAAATAACTATTTATTCACTACTGCACTCCACGCTCTGGGAGAGTGGCTGTTTGTCTTAGATATTCCTCCCTTTCTTCATTAAAATGCCTATACGATGCTATGGGGTGAAAGAATCCATCACGAAGAAACCTATTACCTTCCCTTTCAGCACGCTCCTCTCCACGCACAACCTTACAACTATGATATCTTGCTTCAGAGACAGCTATTGCGTTTGACACATAAGCGACAAATGTGATGCCTGCTGCAAAAGATAGATTCCAGAACGGACTGTACCAGTGTATATTATTTATAACATCTACCAATTCTTGCATACTCTCATCCTTTCTACCTGCTCGGATTCTTCTTTATCCTGACCGTATGCTGGATTGTGCCCCGGTATAGATAATCCAGGCGGAGCGTCACCTGCTTGGTGAACAGGTCGCCGGGATTCAATGGGGGAGAGACACAGCGGATCGT
>JACQNA010000078.1 GCA_016203335.1 Candidatus Woesearchaeota archaeon | reverse complement strand
CCTCATATGAGCCTGAACTTCAAGACCCCAAAAGAAGTATGGGACGAGCTACGAATGTAAAGCAGTTTCGTGATGTAAAGCAGTTTCGGGATAACAGAGAAAGCCTACATGAGCGCAAGATTTAAATAGCGCATTCCTCCTGTTTCTTGTTATGAACGCAAAGCTCATGATATTCCTCATTGTGCTTGTTATCGCGAGCATTTCCCTCTTTGCGCAACAGTCTCCTTCCCTCTACGGCATGCTTACTATAAACAATATTCGCATCCCTGATCCTGCCGGCGCTGATTGCTATCAGCCATCATTCTGCGCTGACCTGAACGGCGACGGCATTGTCAA
The DNA here is from genome assembly GCA_016203335.1 of Candidatus Woesearchaeota archaeon. GTDB lineage: Archaea > Nanobdellota > Nanobdellia > Woesearchaeales > JACQNA01 > JACQNA01. The sequence continues at coordinate 11,170 of JACQNA010000078.1, read as the reverse complement.
TGAGATTGACCTCCTGGGATTCTCTGCAAAGGCGGGAGAGTGCACTCCAGCAGCGGCATATCTGAGCAGCATTGATGCAGATGCAAATGGCTGCGTCGAGTTCTGTACTGGCATGCCGGGGAGATTCCCTGACAGCGCAAACGACTGCACAAAAGCAAACCCCAGCAGGGATTATGCCTGCATGTTTGCATGGCTCGGCAAGCGCACGAATTGCAATCTCGTTTCCTAACATGGAGCAGGTTTTTACCCGCATTCTGGAGGAATTAGACAAGCAGAACACAGCTGACCAGCAGCAGCTCAACAAGATCAAGCTGGCTGTGGTACGGGAGCAGCATGCACGCGCTGTTCCGACCAATGCAGCACTGCTGGCTGCTGCCTCTGCCCGCCAGCGGGAGCAGCATACGCAGCTCTTTTCCACGAAGCCAACACGGATACTCTCCGGGGTGAATGTTATCGCCATCATGACCAAGCCGCTGCCCTGTCCGCATGGGAGGTGCACCTATTGCCCGGGAGGCCCGGGGTCGGTGTTTGGGGATGTCCCGCAAAGCTATACCGGCACCGAGCCCGCAGCGAGAAGAGCTATTCGCAACCGATTTGACCCATATCTGCAGGTATTCAACCGGCTGGAGCAGTATGTCGCCACCAACAAGGTTCCGCAAAAGGTTGAGCTGATCGTGATGGCAGGGACATTTCCCGCTGATCCGCGCGAGTACCAAGAGGAGTTTATCACCGGCGCATTCCAGGCCATGAACGATTTTGGCGAGCTGTTCTTTTCCGGCAGCGAGCTCCATGCTCAGCAGTTCAACAATTTCTTTGCATTGCCTGGCAATATCCATGATTCTCAGCGGACCATGCGCATCCAGGAGAAAATCCTTGCTTTGCGGAAACAGACAACACTTGCACATGAGCACGAGCGGAATGAGCATGCAAAAGTCAGGTGCGTCGGCATCACCATTGAGACCAAGCCGGATTATGGAAAGCTGGAGCAGGGGAATGCTCTGCTTTCCTTAGGAGCAACAAGAGTTGAGCTCGGGGTGCAGAGCCTGAACGATGCGGTGCTGAAAAGAGTGAACCGCGGGCATACGGTTGCGGATTCCATTGAGGCGACGCGGATACTCAAAGACCTGGGGTTCAAGATCAACATGCATTATATGCCCGGGCTGTTTGCGAGCAGGGAAGACGACCTTGTGATGATGCGCTCGCTGTTCAGCAATCCTGATTTCCGGCCGGACATGCTGAAGATCTATCCTGCTATGGTGTTGCGGGGGACAGCACTCTATAACCAGTGGAAAGCGGGAGCATTCACTCCGCTCTTGACTGGGGAAGCGGCAGAACTGATTGCGGAGTTCAAGCGGCATGTCCCCAAGTATTGTAGAATCATGCGCGTGCAGCGCGACATTCCGACATACATGACTGAGGCAGGGGTTGAGCGGACCAACATCCGGCAGTATGTCCGGCAGATCATGGAAGAAAGGAGAATCCGCTGCCAGTGCATCCGCTGCCGGGAAGTTGGGCTGTATCTGAAGAACCATCCGGGAACTTCGATTGAGCCGGAGAATGTCCGCATTACTGTTCAAGAGTATGGAGCATCACGAGGGAAAGAGTTCTTCATTGCTGCTGAGGATACACAGCATGACGCACTTATCGGATTCTGCAGGATGCGCTTTCCATCACAATTCCTGAGGCCAGAGATCACTCCAGATGCTGCATTGATTCGGGAGCTGCATGTGTATGGCAATGTGGAGCTGCTGGGAAACAAGGGAATGCTGCAGCATGCGGGATATGGAAAACGATTGCTTGCTGCTGCTGAAGAGATTGCACGCGAGCATGGGAAAAATAAGATGGTGGTAATCTCCGGCGTTGGGGTGCGGGAGTATTACCAGAAGTTCGGATATGCATTAGAGGGGCCGTATATGACTAAGCCACTCGCGAAATCTTTTTAAATCAGCCGGATACCTCTTCCCCCATGGCATATCGGAATAATGGCGTGAATACCATTGATGATGTGGTCATACGAATGCGGAAATTCAAACAAAATCTTGCCGTTGCCCATACCCTCAACGAAACGCTTGATGTCGAGAAAGCGCGCCGCGGGGTTGCGCAATTCCTCACCAGACATGGCCTTACTATACATTATGGCGGCGATGGCAATCCCCTCGGGGATGAACTTCTCCTTAGCCATCCTCTTGATGATATGAACGGGCTTCGTGCAGAATCTATCTCCCGGGAGGCCATTGATCTCGGAGAGGCGGTTTACCGCATGGGCAGCAAGGTTACCAATGTCTATGCAGAGATATCTGACTATGGTGGGGAGCTGCATGCGCTTCTCCACCTGTTAGACACTCTTCCCACTACACCTCAGATTATGTCTGAGCGAAAACAATGGTCTGGGCTCATTACTTTAGATAACCGACATCATACTATGATTGTCAATTGGGCGCTGGTAGAGCCTGCCCTGACGCTTGCATACCGTTATCGTTCCGCGCTTGAAACAACTGATGATACCCGGGAACAGCATCGGCTGGTCCAGGAATACCGGGGGCATACTTCTGCCATCCGCGATATGCTCGCAAGAAGCATTAAGCGGAACCGCAATCATTTTGATCAGTATCAGCGCGAGAGGCTCATGGGCGAGGTGCGCTCATACGTGGACATCGCCCTCGGCGTTGCGGCAGAACAGGCATAAACCAAAAAGAGCATTCTTATTATTTATGCTCCTCTGAGCTGGCTGCGGTAGAGCTGCATTGCTATAGGCAGATTCTCGAGATAAATTTCTTTCTCCCGCACAAGGGATACTGCTGCTGGGTGATGATCCAGAAATCCAATCACCGGGTCAACAACATCAGTAATGATATCGTGGCCGCGTTCAGTGATTCTTGCTTCAGTCATGCGCTCTCCGCCATGCCAAGGGGTTACCTCTCGAATAGACCCCTTCCGGGCAAGGGAGCGCAGGGTGCTTTGGATAGTATCTATATGCCGGAAGGGAAAATCCTGCTTGGCAAGCAGGTCCTGATATGAAAATGGACGATCATACTCTGGTATCACCTGGAGAATTGCCCGGGCTACATCAGGATGCTTATGCGCATTTCCCGGATCCTGCTGATTCCCGCAGCGGACATAGGGGATGATTTGCTCCTCTTTGAATCTACGTACGGTAATCAAGCCGGCTGCGGCGAGCTTTTCCAGCTTCAATCCAACAGAACGCCAGCTGAGCCCTGCATTCTCCACAATGTCCGAGAACCGCGCTGCTGGATTTTCATTGATATAGGTGAGCAGGTGCACCATTGCTGCTGGTCCGCTCTTCTGGCTGATGCCAAGCCACGCCTGCAGGGGAAGATTGAATTTAATGGAGTTGTACAATAAAAACCGGGCAATTGGCTTTCCATACTCTATGCCCAGCTCATTCAGCGCATAGAATGCAGCGGGTGTTTTCTGCCCTTTTCCCTTGGTCTGATATACGAAGGGGGAGAGATTACCCCCCCGCTCACCATTAAAATACTGCTGTATCGCGGACTTTCCCCGAAAAGTAATGGCATCTCTGGTCAGCTCCCAGCCCCGGGCAAGCATAGTATACGCAGTCTGCGGATGCTCATCCACCAGAAAGCCAATGATCACTGCCTTCAGCTCATGGTTAAAGCTGTTAAACATCAGATCAACAGCGTCTTCCAGATTTAATTCCATGCTGTCAGAAGTGCCTCTTTCCTTAAAAAGCTTTTTATACGCCCCCCATTTTGTTCATTTATGGACATCACCGGATTCCCGATTAAGGAAGCATTTGCCGAGCGCTACCGCCAGCTGACTGATTGGGATGCATTCATCTCCTCTTCCTTGACCTTCCTGCGGAAGTCCATGAGAATTAATACGCTGAAAACCACGGTTCCTGATATCCTGCAGCGGATGACTAGCTGGAGGCTTACCCCTATTCCCTGGTGCAGGGAAGGGTTCTGGGTGGAGCATGCAGAGGGCAGGCGGGATATCGGCAATACCTTAGAGCATCAGCTTGGCTACATCTATGTGCAGGAGGCAGCCTCCCTGATTCCGCCAATCGTGCTGGATCCGCAGCCTGGAGAGCATGTCTTGGATATGTGCGCATCGCCAGGAAGCAAATCCACCCAGATAGCAGCGCTCATGCAGAATACCGGGGCGCTGGTGGCAAATGACTACACCGGCATCCGGATCAAGCCGCTGGGAATCAACCTGCAGCGGTGCGGGGTGAGCAATGCGGTGGTTACCATCATGCATGGCAGAAGGCTATGTGGCATGCAGTTTGACAAGATCCTGGTTGATGCCCCCTGCAGCGGCACCGGCACCATCAGCAAGAGCCCCAAGACATTGCTGATGTGGAACCCGCATATGGTGAAGCATCTTGCGCTGGTGCAGAAACAGCTCATTGTTGCTGCCTTTGAGAACCTGAAACAGGGAGGGACACTGGTCTACTCGACCTGCACCATGGAGCCAGAAGAGAATGAAGGCGTTGTTCATGCATTATTGCAAAAATACCCGAATGCGCGGCTGCAGGACATTCATCTGCCCGGCCTGAAGCGCAGCGCCGCAGCCCATACATTCAACGGGCAGGCTTACCATCAGGATATCGAAAAATGCCTCCGCATCTGGCCGCAGGATAATCATACTGAAGGATTTTTTGTGGCGAAGATAACCAAAGATTAAGGTTTCTTTTTGACTGTTTCCTTCTTCTCCTTGAAACCCAGCGCAAGCGAGTTGATGCAGTACCGCTTTCCGGTCGGAGCTGGACCGTCGTCAAACACATGGCCCAGATGGCCGCCGCACTTGCTGCAGAGCACCTCTGTCCTTTTCATGAGCTGGCTGGCGTCCGGCTTGGTGGTGACGCTGTCTCCTGCTGCGGGCTGGTAAAAGCTGGGCCAGCCGGTCCCGGAATTGAATTTGCTGTCTGAAGAGAAGAGCGCGCTGCCGCAGCCTGCGCAGGTATACATGCCCTTTTTCTTGTTGTCCAGATGCTTGCCAGTGAATGCCTGCTCGGTCCCTTTTTCCCTAAGGATGTGAAAGGGTTCAGGAGCAAGGCTCTTTTTCCATTCCTCTTCTGTCTTTCTCGCGACGGGCATCATCCTTGCTCCCTGCCTCTTGCTTAAATAGTTTGTGGTAATTTATTTCAATATTGAAACAACAAAAACCGCAACCTTTAAATAGGACAGAATAACCCCTTTTCTTGTTGGAAACGACAGAAACAGAGGGTATATGTCCATTATGATCATCCATCATGTCCATCATGCTCATTCTGTTTCCTCGGCATCAGATGCTGAGTTGACATAGCAGATTTCCACGGAGAACAAAGAATATGACATTTGTAACATTAGGAGTACATCCAGAGATAGCCCGGGCGCTCTCGGAAAAGGAAATTATCAGCCCGACCATGATTCAGGAGCAGGCAATCCCATTGATTGCTGCAGGCAGAGATGTTATTGGCGTATCCAAGACCGGCTCGGGAAAGACCGCAGCATTCGGCGTTCCCCTGCTCGCCAAAGTAACGCCAGGGCAGGGCCTGCAGGCATTGATCCTTGCGCCTACCCGGGAGCTTGCGGTCCAGATCTCACGCGAGTTGCGCGCATTCGGCAAATACCTTGGGCACCGTATTCTTCCGATTTACGGGGGGGTTTCCCTCACTCCACAGATGGAGGACATCCCCAAAGCAGACATCATTGTCGGCACTCCCGGAAGGATCCTTGACCATCTGAGCAGGAGAACGCTCTCCCTGACAGGCATCTCCTGCCTGATCCTTGATGAGGCAGACAAGATGGTGGAGATGGGGTTTATTGAGGACATTGAGCGGATCATCAGCCAGACGCCCGAGAGCAGGCAGATGCTGCTCTTTGGAGCAACCCTATCCGGGGAAATTGATTATCTTGTTGAGCGGTACATGCATGATCCTGCCACTGTTGAGGCAGAGCGCCAGGTGCAGGCAGACCTGCTCCAGCAATACTATTACAATGTCGAGCAGCATGAGAAATTCTCGCTGCTGGTCCACCTGCTCAAGAAAGAGCAGATAGGGCAGGCCATTGTGTTCTGCTCCGCGCGCTCTACGGTGGAGCTGGTTGCCCATAACCTGCGCAACCAGGGCATCCGCGCAGAGATGATCCACGGCAAGCTCAGCCAGAGCAAGCGGCTGCAGGTGATGGACGGATTCAAGAGAGGGAACGCATCTATTTTGGTGGCGTCTTCAGTCGCTGCACGCGGCCTGGACCTTAGGGAAGTGACCCATGTGTTCAACTACGACCTTGCCCGGGATTCGCAGGAGTACATCCACCGGATCGGCAGGACCGCGCGCGCCGGAGAGTCAGGGAAAGCAATCACCCTGCTCAGCTCCCATGACCATGAGGTGTTCCGCGACATCCTGCGCAGATATGATGTTACTATCGAGGCATTGCCGCTTGAAGAGTTTCCGCGGCTCCGCTTTGAGGTGCGCCGGCAGCAGCACGGATTCCGGGGCGATTCCCGAAACGGATTCCGGAACGGCTTCCGGCAGCGGCCGAGGTATGCGAGGCATAATTACTGATATCTTTCAACAACATTTTTAAACAGCAAGCACTATTATTTTGCTATGGGGCAGAGTAAAAAAGGTACTCAAAATAAAGAAAATAAGAATACCGGAGATGCTGCCCGGCCCAACCGGGTTTCCACCGCCATAAAACTTCTTTATCTATCTGTTGTTATCAGTATTGTTCAAAGCTTTTTCACATCGCCTGCCTTGGACAATATACCTCCTCTTGCCCTCATCATCTTTGTCAATATGTTCAGTCTAGCAATCCTATCCTTTTTTATCTTTATGGCTGCGAAAGGCCGGAATTGGGCGAGGATTGTCCTTTTAGTCCTTTTCATCGCAGGCATTCCTTTTTTTATTTACTCTCTGCCCCGGCTATTACTCCTCAACCCGATTAATGGAATTCTGAACATTGGCAATACCATACTCACCATCATCGCGCTTGTTTTCTTGTTTCAGAAATCTTCGTCGGACTGGTTTAGGCTGATGAAGTCAAGGTAGGAACACCCATAACACGAAGTTCATTCACTTGCCTATCCTCTCTCTTTTGCAGCATCGTTTACCATAAGAAAACGCAAGCCTTATAAATGCCAGCAGGGAAAAACAGCAGCATGGCGGGAAAGATAACCGGAGAAAAGATTCCGTCCCTGGTGAAGCGCTGCCCGCAGTGCAGGGCGCTGGCGCTTGAGTTTGATGCAGGCATGATCCGCTGCACCCGATGCGGGTTTACCGAGCAGATTCCGGTGATGCAATGAACCGGGGAAGCAAGGAGCAAAGAGTTGGGGTGTTTGTGGATGTGCAGAACATGTACTATTCCGCGCGGAACATCTACAATGCCAAGGTGAACTTTGCGAACATCCTCAAGGAAGCAGTCGCGGGCCGGAAGCTGGTGCGCGCGATCGCCTATGTGATCAAGGCGGACATCGGCGAGGAGCAGAACTTCTTTGATGCGTTAAAACACATCGGCTATGAGGTCAAGGCAAAGGATCTCCAGGTATTCATCGGCGGGGCAAAGAAAGGGGATTGGGACATCGGGATTGCGATGGACACCATTGAGCTCGCACACAAGCTGGATGTGATAGCCTTGGTGAGCGGCGACGGCGATTATGTCACTTTGGTGCAGCACCTGCAGCGCGCGCTGGGATGCAAGGTCGAGGTGCTGGCATTCGGGAAATCTGCAGCAGGGAAGCTCAAGGAGACTGCTGACGATTTCGTGGACTTTGACGAGCAGGCGCCGAGATATCTTATTAAGCGGGCAGAGCGGCGGCCGGTGCATGCGGTGCATACCCTACCACCTCCACCAATAAAGGAAACTATTTAAATACCATTTTCTGGATATACGACATGCGCATCCCCCAGATCATCATCAACTTCAAGACCTACCGCCAGGGAACAGGGAAAGAGGCTGTCCGGCTGGCGAAGATCTGCGAGAGGGTTTCGCGGCAGAGCAAGATTACTCTTGCGGTTGCAGTACAGGCAAGCGACATCCATATGGTTGCCTCAGCTGTTTCTATCCCTGTCTTTGCCCAGCATATTGACAATATCACCTACGGCAGCAACACCGGGCATATCCTTGCAGAAGCGGTGAAAGGGGCAGGGGCAGCCGGGACGCTGCTGAACCATTCTGAGCATCACCTTCCCCTGGATGTCATTGGCGAGATCATCAAAAGCAACAAGCGGAAGCTCTGCATCATTGCCTGCGCGCCGACAGCAGGGATTGCAGCGAACATTGCGCATTTCTCACCGCATGCCATCGCGATGGAGCCGCCGGAGCTGATTGCGGGAAAGATTTCTGTCTCGGCCGCACGGCCTGAATTAGTCACTGAAACCATCAGGAAAGTTCGTGAGATTAATCCCATCCCGGTGTTGATTGGAGCAGGCGTGCATAACAAACAAGACGTTGTCATCAGCAGGCGCTTAGGGGTAACAGGAATCCTCGTAGCAAATGCGGTAATGACCGCGAAGAAGCCGGAGCTGGTGCTCCAAGAACTAATCAGGGGATTAGGGAAATAAGGGCAATCTTTTTCCGTTGTATCTGTCTTATCTCACTATCTTCTAATCGCAAGATACACGGCCAGCACCATAGCCATAACCACTATCAGCACCCCATTCGCCACTGCCACAATCGTCAGCAGATCTGGCGCTTGCTGCCTGGGCTGTGTTTGCGGCAGCCGCACTACCATTTGCTCCTGCTGCTGTTGCTTCTGCGGTGCGCTCCTGCCTACCACTACCTCTGCTGCCCTGCTGACTGCAGAGCCGGAGCGGGAAGAGCTTCTGGATGAGCCTCCTGAGCTTCTGCTGATTGTGCGTGATACGCCTGCCTGCTGCGCCTGCTGCACTCCGCTGTCTTGCATACCGCTTCCAGCACTACTTCCGCCCACATCCTCCCGATGCACGCCAGAAGACCAGCTGAGCGATCTCACCTGAGCGCCATTGAATTCCAGGATGATGATGTCGCCTGCTGCAGCACCATCATCTGCTGCTGTTTCAGGATCGTCAGCAGGCACCTGCAGCTTGTAGTATCCGCCGCTCGTATAGGCGCTGCTGATTGCCTGGCTGTTGAGCAGTGCCTGGACCAGCATGCCGTCAGGCGCCGCTCCGCTGCCTGCCTGCACTGTTCCCCAGTACTCTGCCGGCGGCTGAGGGACTGCATACACTGCCGGAAGAAGCAAAAGCATTGCTACCAGGAGGGCGCGCATGCCCAAGAAAATGCCTCTTGGTTTAAAAAGCTTTATTGCTCACATTTCATCTTTACTGGGTAATCTCATATTCTCTTACCAGTAGAACAACGAAAATAATCAGTACCACCACGCCTGCAATAAACAGCCCGAGGCTGTTCTCAATATCATTCACAATGACCTTGTACATGCCGATGCCGAGGATGGCTGTGCCGAGCCAGAGGAATTTATCTAATACGAGCTTCATGATCTCAAATTCCTGCTGCTTGCTCAATCGTTTTTTTGCCATGTTATTTGGTGACGAGGAAAAAGGATTGCTCGATAGACCCCACCGTAATTTTACATATCTTATTGTTTGGCATATTTTGTGCACCTTCAATAACTACACGTACTTTCTCTGTCTGTGACGATTCTATTGTTTTGGGTTCTACATCTGTGGTCTTTGGCACAGAGATACCGGTTCCACAATCAAATAATACATTACGTTGCGTAGTAGTAACTGCGGACCCTTTATTGTTGTACACGTTCAATGTCAATTTCCGTTCCTCGCCAGCCTTTATCAAAAAATTATTCCCAATGCCAATCGGATTCTCCGCATTCACCGGAACCTCCAGCTCAGGAAACTGCGCGCTGATGCCGACTTCTGCCTCGCGCAGATACTTCTGGATGAAGGTGATGGCAAAGCTCATGATGATCACTGCCAGAACCAGGACGACGATAGCATTGACTGAGAGACTCAGTGAACCTCTTTTTTGTCCCATATGCGTTACTCTTCAGGATATGCTTATTTATAAACTTTGTGATTTACCCTAGGATAGGAACAAAAATGCGAGCACCAATCCCACTGCAATCCCGATGATGAACTCAAAGCCAGGATGCCATTCCCGCATCTTTTTCTTCCGCGCATGGAAGCTGCCGAGCCTCCTGGACAGCGGGGCTTTCCTGCCGAATGCGAATATCGGCTGCGTCTTCACATTCATACGGCGCTTCATTGTTTAATCCGGACAGCAACTATCTTTGCGCACCGCTCCCTGGTCCGGGCGTGCTTCACCTGCCGGGCAAGAGAAGAATCGCCGATCACTTCCCGGATCCAGCTGGCGAATTCGTTTCCGTTCCTGCTCACGTGGTAGCGGAACGCCTCCTCATTCATGCTCTTGAGCTCTTTCAGCAGCTCGCGCAGGCTCTTGACAATGGTGCCGTTGATGATCCAGAGGGAGAATTCCGGAGAAACATTGCGCAGGAATTTCCTTGGGTAGGGCCTGATGACCTTTTTCCGTGCTTTTGGCCTGGTGCGATGCCGTATCGCTTTCTTCCTTCTCTTTGCCATGTTTTCTGGTCTTCCCTGCTTTTGAATATCTGCAGTATATTAAATTTTATAGTAACTAAACAGTAATAGAGAGTGCTATGCTTCAATATAGAAAGAATATATGTATTCACTATCTGGTGAATTAAGATAGAAACATTTAAATACAGCTGGAATACGTGTTGTATGATGGAAAAACGGAATATTCCTTTTTGGAGCAATCCCCTGAAATGGGCATGCAATACTGCATACTCTGCCGCTGCCAGAATCCTACCTGAAGCGTGTTATGCAACACCACAACGGCAGCAGGCCACTGCCTTTGTGGAAGGGCTGTTTGCCGGGTATGCTGCTGCAACTCTCGGGAAACACGTTGTATACCCCCTTACCTTCCAGCAGATGGGCGTTCCGTTAGAAGAGATTGTAGAAATAAGCCTCAGCGCTACTGCAGGAGCAGCCTCCATCCCTCCCCTTATCGCGCCAGATGCATACCGCCGCTGGGCAGCGGAAAATCCGACCTATACATGGGGTGTTGCCGGGGTTATGGCAGGGGCATCAGCGAAAGCGGTTCAAGAACTGTTCTTTTAGTTACTGTAAAATTCCATAGCCAATCAATCGAAACCTGTTGCCAATCCTTCTCGAGATGGTCACCCTGCTGCCTTTCTCTGCGCAGACCGG
>JACQNA010000086.1 GCA_016203335.1 Candidatus Woesearchaeota archaeon | reverse complement strand
TCTATTTAGGCTCATAAGGGTCTAAATTTAGGCTATATTAAAAGTATATTTATTTGATATCTTTTACTCTCCCAAACCGATACACCCTGTCCCCTGCCACAAACACCTCAAAGTTCCTGACTCCATGCTGCAGCAGCGGAGAAAGCAGCCTCTCCGCGAGCACATCCGTTCCCTCAATCACCAGCATAAAGGAAGGCTGTACAATTAGGGTTTTCCGCTTCCAGCTCCCCTTGAGGTAGCACTTGAAGCGCTCTGCCCTCCCGCCTTCCCGGATGGTGATTGCCGGATGCTCATGACCCATGATGATAACCTTTGCCTGCTTCAGCAGCTCCGCAGCAGGAAGGCGGTTGCCATGGATGATCAGTATGTTTCCGAGAAGAAGGGCATCCTGCAGCACGACATTCCTCTTTTGTGCAATCGGCCCAAGGATAGTGTCATGGTTCCCCCGGATTAAGGTGATACTGCCCTCTTTGCTGAGCATATCGAGAAACTGCAATGTCTCCCGCCATTCCTGCCCTGAAATGGTGCCGAACTCATGCTTTAAGTCGCCGGTAATCACTATGTGCTGAATCCGCCGCTGGGTCTTTTTGCAGAAGGCAAGTATCCTGCGAATCCGCTTCATCTGGTCAGCAAACTGGAAGCGGGGGGTGAGCACCCCTGATTTCTGTAGCGCCTCCTCATAGCCGATATGCACGTCAGAGATGACTAATGCCTGATGTTTTTGCAGGTACAATGCCAGGTCAATGATCTCAATTGCTGGGTGGATTTCCATGGGGATAGGCTATCTGCTCGAATTCCCTCATCTGTTCAGTATTGGTGCGGATAATATCCAGCAAGTGGGCGTCAGCAAGTATCGCGCGCTCCAGCCGCTCTGCCGCGCCGGTAAAAAAACCATTATCGCGCAGCGCAGCCGCAAGCGCAATCACCTTCCGCTCCTGCTCGCGCCGCGGCAGCTGCTCCAATGCCCGGAACTCCGGATGGTTGCGCAGATCAACAATCTTCCTTGCGCCAATGCGGGCAAGAAGCTCTTCAGTGAGCTCGGATTCCTGCATGATCAGCCCGGCAAGCGCTTTCGCGTAAGAGAGGTACTGCTGGCGCTCTGCACCCTGCACACCAGCAAGAGAGTCCAGGCACTCATAATCCGGATCCCACATTGCTTTTGGCGCTTTCAGCAGCCAGAAAGGGAATATCCGGCAGTTCAGCGGCCGGTCAGCATAAATCGAGCAGCGCATGTTGAGATGCAGTGCGCAGGGCTTGTTGAGCCCGGGCTCAAAGGCAATAATCCCAAATTCGTTGCTGGGAAAGGGATTGAAGTCAACTATCTCCGGAAACAGCCGGGAGATCGGCCTGCCCAGGCGTTGGGAAAGCCTCATCAGATCCCCTGCAGTGAGGTTAATCGCAATCGCCGGGTCCCTGCAGCAGATGCCGCAATGCGTGCACTGGAACACCATACGCTGGAGAAAGCTGCAGGATTATATATACTCTTGGAAAAATGTCCGGACTCGCTGCTCATACTCCTCGGTGAAGTCATCATGCGCCAGGGCATGCCTGCTCCCATTTGGCACCCACAGCCGGGCTGCAGGGCTTGCCTGGGAAAGCAGCCGGGCATGTTTCAGGGAGACATAGCTATCGTCCTGCTCATGGATGATGAACACTGGCACACTGCTTCCTGAAAGGCTCTGTGCAGGAGAGGCCGCTGCTGGATCAAAATTGCCCAGGATGCGCACCCATCCCGCTGCAAGAAATGCCATGGGCTTCTGGAATGCCCCCCATCGGGAAAATGAATCGTGCATCAGCAGCTGCACATCTGCAAAGGCAGAATCAGCAACAACCGCCTTGATGTCAGCGGTATGCGGCAGCGCCAGTAATGCGGACGCCCCCCCTAAAGAAAATCCTAAGACCCCGATGTCGCTGATTCCCCTCTCCTGCAGATACGCAACTCCCCCAAGGATGTCCCGCCACTCAGAGAAGCCAAAGGTGGTGATGCTGCCCTCGCTCCCCCCAGAATTCCTGAGGTCAATCAGAAGGAGATTGTAATCGCGCGCCAGAAAGTAAGATAAGTTCGCGGTATCGCTCTTATCAAAGGGGTAGCCGTGCACCACGATGATTCCCTTGCTGCTGTTGTGCGGAATCAGCCAGGCAGCGATCCGCAGCCCGTCCAGCGAGGGAAAAGAGACTTCCTCATAGGCAAGCCCGGCGTCTGCCGGAGTGTTGGTTCCCCGTACAGGGTCCGGATGGAGGGCGAAGAAGACGGAAAAGAACGAAACGCCGAAAAAGAAGAGCAGGACTATGGTAAGGGGAACGAACAGATACCTCTTTTGCATAGGCTCCTTTGGATAACGAGGATATATAAATATTGGGAAAACATGTGGAGTGGCAGGACATGAATCGTAAGATTTATATATCTCTCTAAGATATCTCTTGAGTATATCCCAAAGGTAACCTTCATGGATTTTACCTACAAAGGAAAGCCGATACTCCCAACGAAAGCGGTGTTGGATGAGTTAGGTAATATCGATGTGAACCTGTATGATGTGCCGGAGATTTTGGAAAAGGGCTTTGAAATAAGAAGAAGAGCAAAGAATATTACTGAAAGGGGCGTTCAAAGAGGAAACAAAATAATAAATGTTGTAGTGGTTGATTTAGG
>JACQNA010000077.1 GCA_016203335.1 Candidatus Woesearchaeota archaeon | reverse complement strand
TAATAGTATTATTAAACACCGTGAGATTGCTCGCAGGGGTAGTGCATCCAGAATCGCTCCCGCACACCCAAACGCCCATCGCTTGCCCGGTGGTGTTAATGGTATTGTTCTGTATTCTTCCATTCGGCGCATTATTGAGCTGGATGCCCATCGTTACCGGCGCGCCGTCAGCAGTGTCTGCCACCTGAATAGTAAACCCCTGAATCGTAACATTAGACGCAGTGATGATAAACCCGCTGCTGTCTGCTGCCGGAGCAAGAGTAGCGTTTGTTCCGATAATGCTTACTTCCTTTGATACGGTAACCGTCTCTGCATAAGCCCCCGCAGCAACAATAATCGTATCACCATTGCTTGCCGCAGCAACTGCCGCTGCAATATTCGGCTGATCACCCGGAACGTTAATCACCGCGGCAAGCGCCGAAACAGAAAATAGTATGAGAACGATTGCATATATTCCTATCTTCCCTCTTTGCACTCGTACCTACCCCTCTTCCCGCTCGGCAATGTTGTATCTATATAAAGATTATTGTGGTTCAGTATAGGGAAGTGGTGAAGGAAAACAAAAAGCAATAATGTAGGGGGTTAACAAAAATTCAAGTATTCACTCAAAAAACTGTTTATATAACATGTTGATTAGACCCTCTGTTCTGGCCATCAGCCTTTTCGCTAGCTTACAATAATTCATACTCTCAGCACCAAATTCTTTTGAGAAGGCCATGAAACCAAAATGGTCAGCTAAATTATTTGCTCTGTGCAATCTATCTCTATACCCATCAATGCCTTGTCGGCTAACAGGATACTCTCTTTCTAAACATTCTACTTCTTTCTTTAGCCTCAAATACCGTTCTCCTTCCCAAGTTCTCGGAGAGATAGCAGCCTCAAACCCCCCAGTTCTTCCGTTTCATCCGCCGCTTCTTCCATTCCCATGTTCATCACACTAAATAATGTTCTGCTTCAATTATTTTCTACTGTTCCTTCCATACCTTTCATCCACATACAACTTTCCCAGCGCCTCAAAAACCGCATGCACATCCAGGCAGTCCACGCCAAGCTGCCGGAACACAAATCCCCGTACACTCTCGTCAAACGCCTGATCAGCCATGAACTCTAGCTGATATGCGCCACGGATAACCTGCCTGCCAGCATCCGCTGTATCAGGCTGCTCGCTTCTAGGCAGAAACTGGCGGGGATCGGGATAATGGGGATTCTCGAGGCACCGTTGCTCCAGCGCATGATATATCTTTTCCGCAACAATATCCGGCGCAGCCATCAGTGCCAGATGGCAATCAGGATGCTTTCCGCTCGGCGTTCCACCGCTCGCCGCAATGCGTAAATGGTTGCTCATAGTGGGAAACAAAGGGAAAAAAAGAAGCAATAAAAAACCTATCGCCTGCCGACGTTCTTCATCCCGCGGCGCCTGCTGCCCCGCACCAGGGAAGCCAGCGCAACAATCACCAGGATGAAGACAACCACAGCAGCTCCTGCAAGCCCGACTACATATAAGGCAGTAAAGTCCTGCTGCACTCCCTGCCGCGGCTGAGGAAGGATCACTTCCACTTTCTGCTCTGGCGTCGGCGCGGGAGCAGATGCTATGGTACACTCGCTCACCAGGACATCCAGCGTCTTGCTGTCTTCCTGCTTGCCGTCGCGCAGCACCGTAATGCTGATCGGATAGCTACCGGGCCGCAGTGCAGAGGCATCAACCGTGATGCTCTTCTGCCAGCTGTTGTCGTCGCTGAATGGCGCGTCATCCAGGGTTGCTTCCTGGCTCACCTCAATGCCCAGCTGCTCGCTCTTCACTGCAATGCGGACATCCTCTTCCTCATCTCTGCCGATGTTCATCACCTCGACATTGAGGGTAGTCCTCCTCACGCAGGAGAGCTCCTGGTTGCCCAGCTCTGCCGCAATGATGCGGACGTCATGGGAATCCTTCTCGACTGCCAGCTGGATGCTCCACCGCAATGTGTGGGTCAATCCATCTTCGCCGCTGCCGTCTCCCTCAATGATCACCTGGTAGGTATCTGCGCTGACCTCAAACGGCACCGTAAACCGGAGCGTGACCAGCTTGTCTCGGTCAGCCCGCAGGTCAAACTCATCAGATTCCTCCTCAATGTCTGTTCCATCGTCAATAGACTTGACCGTTGCCTTGAGCAGGATATCCTTAATTCCGGTATCCTGGGCACTGGTAAATGCGTTCTTCACCTTGACGCGGAGCTCCACATCATCCCCTGGCTGCGCCTTCTTCCCCACGGTTGCGCCGTTCGCCACATTGTTGTTCGTGGAGCCGCCAATCTTCACATCCAGGTCGCTGACAATGAGCTTGCCTGCATCCCGGGCAACAAATGTGCTGAACCCGGATACGCTGAATGTCAGCACCTTGGTTACGGAATTATAATTGATGCTGCTGCAGGTAGTGCATGGCGCAGTCACCGCGTTCTTGTCGCTGGTGAAGGTGCTGCTCATGAATATCGCCGGCGCCCCTGCAAAATTCACATTCCGCATGGTGATGGCTGCTGGCTTGTTGAGCTGCGGATAGCGGGAGCTGTCAATTGCCACAATGCCGTCGCCGATCACCACGCTGCCCGGCAGGTCAACCACGTCACGCAGATCAAGCGCGCTGCTGCCAAACTCAATCTTGCCTGCAGCCAGCTTTTCCAATATCACATTGGTTGCGCTGGCGAGCTGGCTATCGCTGGTAAACGCTACAAAATTTGTGGTTGCGCCGTCAAATCCGGTGCTCACCGGCCGTGCGGTGACAGAAACGCTCCAGGATTTTGTCGCTGTTGCCTGACCATCAGAGACCGTAACCTCTACAGTATATGTGCCTGCTGCTTTGTTAAAGGTATATGTTGGCGTGGTGACACCGGTATCTGCCGAATTGAATGTCCACCGGTATGTCAGCGGATTGTTATCAGGATCAGATGCAGTCACGCTAAACACCTGGTTGACAAAATCAGCAAGGGTAAGCGCTGCCTGCAGCGGGCTGAACGCAGTAATCACTGGCGGGCTGTTTGCCCCTGGCGCTGCTGCCTGGGTTACTGTTATCGTAAACTGCTGTGATGCAGTGCTTCCGCTGCTGTCAGTGACGCGGACAATCCCGGTTTGCTGGCCTGTCTGCTGTGCAGTTGGCGTCCAGGTAATTAATCCGCTCGCGCTGACAGCCATTCCCTGCGGTCCCTGCTGGAGCGCATACGTGAGGGCGCTTCCCTCAGGATCCGCTGCGGTAATCTGATATGTGTATGGAGTGCCCACCGTAGCACCTGTTCCTGCTGTTGAGGTGATTACCGGCGGCTGGTTGGTGCCTGTTGCGCCGACAGTGAGCGTATATGATTGGCTTGCCGTCTTCTGGCCGTCGCTCACTACTATGGTTATCTGGTGCACCCCAATATTTGCTGCAGAGGGATTCCAGGTAATCAATCCGCTGCCGCTCACTGTCATGCCCCCTGGCGCAGCAGATAAAGAATAGCTCAGCGGTGCATTCTCTGGATCTGCTGCAGCAACCTGATATGCATACGCAGTGCCTGCGGCAACTGCGGTGACTGCTGTTGAAGTAATGACCGGCGGCTGGTTGGTGCTGGGCTGCGGCGGAATCACCTGCGCTGCTGTCGTAAATCTCCTGACAGAGCTTTCCACTAATCCCTTTCCATCATTTGCCGCAATCTTCCAATAATAAGTCGTACTATACTGGAGTGCTGGCGCATAGCTTGTTCCTGCCTGCTCGATGACCAGCGGTGGATTCTGCAGGGTGCCGACATATACTTTATAGGAAACCGTTTCCCCATCAGGATCAGTGCTGGGACTCCAGCTCAATATGCTGCTCACTGGAGCATTCTCCCCATTTGCCGCCGGGCTGAGCAGCTGAGGTATGCTTGGCAGCCGGTTCACATTCCTAACAGTGAGAACAATTGCCTGTGATACAGCATGCCCAAGCGCATCAGTCACAGTAAAGGTAAGCGGATATTGCCCTGCATCACTAAACCCTGGTGCCCAGGAAAATATTCGTATCTTGTTGCTGAGGTCATACTTTGGATTATACTGCGGTGAGCCTTTTTGTGCGCCAAAGCGTGTGGAAATCTCCGAGATGTCCAGGATGTTGATTTGCCCGTCATTGTTCAGGTCTGCAATGGGATTATACTTCGCCTCACTTCCAAAATAATAGGCAAGAATGTCCAGATCCTCCTGGCCAATCCTGCTGTCTACAGCAGTGTTCAGTGCAAATCCTCGTGCGTTGCTCTGCACGGCAAAGGTAAGCGCATCATTTTCAGGGTCCAGGGCAATGACCGGGAACTGTATCTGCTGGTTTTCATCCACTTCCTGGTTCCCCGGAAGCGTAATCACCGGCGCCTTATTCTCCACCACAGTAAGAGTTATTGCTGCCTGCTCAACCTGGCCATCTGCCTTTACTCCCCTCACTGAAATCGTGTACACGCCGAGTGTATTGAACTGGAAACTGCCTGGATTTTTCATGCGGATTTTGGTTCCTTCATATACCTTTGCCGCATCAGTCTGCACGCCATAGAGATGGGCTTTGCTGCTGCAGGAAAGCGTATCCTTGGCCCAGGGCCAGGGATACACAGTATTGCCTGCCACTCCTATCTGCGCGTTTCTCACCGTATCCTCTGCTATACGCCTGCTATCCGCATTGGTGCTCCAGTCGCTGCAGGTGTATCCATTGCCTGCTACTTGCTTAAGGTTGCCGAATGATCCTGTCCAGATGTTCTTGTTGCTGCTCGTTTCCCCAAGCTCATTGAAGATTAATGCCTGCAGCAGATTATATCCGCCGCCAATCGGCTTTAATGCAGTGAGGTCTGCCTTGTTGTCTGCAACCTTCTCTCCTTTCATATTATAATAGCCGTCAGCTGATTCCGGAATCCGGTCAATCGCAGCAACGTCTTTGGTAGAAAGTATCGCCCGGCATGATCCTGGAATTCCCGCTGCCCGCAGCTGCTCGTTGCACAACGCATCTGCACGCTGGAGCGCGGCAGCCCCGTCGCTGCCCAGGTTTCCGTCATACTCAGTGCTTGTATAAAACATGTATCTTCCATTCACGGTCTTTGCCGGAATCGCTCCGCCAAAATCCCATTCATAATAGGAAATGTCCTGCCCTGCTGCCTCAAAGGCAAGCGAGCTGCCTACCGTAATGCTCCGGCTCTGCTGGCTGATGCTTACTGCAGAGGCAGCGCTCATGCTCAAGAGAGCAATCAATGCCCAAATGATGATGTTTGTGTTCATAGTGGTGTTCCTCATCGTCCTTGGCGCGTATGCCTTTTGCTACACGCCTTTTTCGCTATCACACCCTTTTCCAGAATTCACCTGCTTTTTATGGAAAAAATGAT
>JACQNA010000082.1 GCA_016203335.1 Candidatus Woesearchaeota archaeon | reverse complement strand
TTTTATTTCAATATAGAAATATAATGAACGAAAACAAAAGAAAAGCAGTTCGCCAGCAAAGAAGTGAGAGTTCTGCGCAGTCAGGCAACCGCGCAGCCGCGGGCCTGTTTGAATGATGGCTCCAGATAGAGAAAAACCTCATTGTTCGCGTATTTTTTCATCACCGGAATGCCTTTGGCAATCAAGTGAGAGATGTAAGAGCGGACAACAGGCAGCGGCATGCCAGTTTGAACGCTCAGCTCTGCATAAGTGAGAGTTGCTGGCGCAGCCAGCAGGACATGGGTGATGGTTTGCTCTTGCCCATTCAAGGGATCAACATCATGGCGCTGTTCCTCCCTCTTGCCCTCCAGCATGGTCTGGATGCGGTCAATCCGCTCGGTCAGCTTCTCAATCTTTGCGTCTAATTCGCAGAAAAACTCATAATTGCTCTGGATCTCATTGGTATTCTCGTTGATGGCAAGCAGATGTTCGTTGAATTCCTCACGGACAGCGCCGAGCGCGTGCGTGAGTTCCTCACGAAAGTGAGAGATCTCGGTATCACTCTTTTTGATCAGCACATCATACACCCCCTGCCTTGGCTTATCCATCAGCTTATTTATATATTTTTCGCCTGGCACTATGAAAAAAATCAAAGCGCTTTTATGGTGATGCCGATTATCAGTGAGTATGGTATCCAAATCCCAGCTCGCCATCCAGCTGAGCAGGCTCAGGGTGTTTGCCGCGCCCAAGTCAGTAGAAGAGCAGTATCCCATGGATAGCGAGATTGCTGCAGCAGTGCTCTCGTTTGCTGCCCTCAGCCAGGATATGCAGGGAAAGGCCATTGCTGATCTCGGCTGCGGAACCGGCATTCTGGGGATTGGAGCCCTGCTCGCTGGTGCACAAGAGCTCTATTTTGTTGATAAAGACAAAGATGCATTACAGATATGTGTTGATAACTTGTCTAATATTGCGGGAAAATACCATATCGTCCTGACTGATGTACGGGGGTTTACCACCCCCGTTGATGTGGTGCTCCAGAACCCTCCGTTTGGGGTGCAGCGCAGGCATGCAGACCAGCCATTCCTTCTCCAGGCCATGAAGATTGCCAAGGTAATCTACTCATTCCACAAGCGGGAGAGCGCATCCTTCATCGCCAAGCTCGCAGCAGAGCATGGGTTTACAGTCACCCACATTCTGCCGTTTGACATTCCCTTGAAGCCAACCCAAAAGTTCCACACCAAAAGGATCCACCGGGTGCAGATTGCGTGCTGGCGGTTGGAGAAAAGAGGTTAAGTATTCTCCGCATACTCCTTGCAGAACTGCGCAAATATCCGCTCCAGCAGCTCAATGTCCGCCTGGCAGTGCGAGATGATGTCCTGCATCCTCCCTTCTTTGTACAAGCGTTCCACATCATGGCCGAAGAAATCATCCCGGGATTCTATCCCGTGCATCTTCCCCAGGACGCGCAGGTTCGGATTGATGAATGTTTCCTGCTGCGAGAAGAACAGCATGACATCAAAATGGTTAGACCGTTCCATCTGCCAGCGATTCATGTTGATGGAGTAGGGTATCCTCACCCCATTGACCACAGACCTTATCTTGATGAACGGAACATCAAACTTGTAGCCGTTGTACGTCACCAGCACGGTGTTCATCCCGCTGAGCAGCTGCCAGAATTCAGTCAGGATGGTTTTCTCATCACCAGTCAGCAGCCTCGGCTGCCCGCCAAATGGCTTGATGCCCAGCACCACAATCTTCGCATAGAGCGGATTTAGGCTCCGGTCTTCCTTGCTGATTTTCTTGTCCATGAGATACAGCTTGACATCCTCATGCCTGATATCGAGAGGCACGGTCTCGATGTCCAAAAACAGATAGTGCATCATCAGGCAGCAGGAGATGTGCCAGTTTATAAGATTATAGCTACTCGAGGACTTTCATCTTTTCCAGGAGCAGGAAAGAGGAAGAAGTAGAAACCTATTTAAATAGCTCAGCTTCCCCTCCCCTAATGGACGTTAAGATTCTGGAGGAAGAGAAAAACCGGCTCGTGTTTGAGATCCATGGCGAGGGCCATACCCTGGCAAACGCCCTGCGCAAGGAGCTCTGGCAGGACAAGCACACCACCGCAGCGGGCTACCAGATGGACCATCCGCTCCTCGGCAACCCCAAGATGGTGGTGGAGACCGACGGCAAGGCTCCCCGCAAGGCAGTGGAGGAAGCAGTTTCCCGCCTGCAGGCGGCAACAGAGAAGTTCAGGGACAAGGTGAAAAAGGAGATTAAGTAGAAAGGCTTATAAATCATTTTTGATAAGCGCTGCCCATGGAGCCCAGCAGTAACCCTGTCCCGAAGCACATCGGCGTTATTCTCGACGGCAACAGAAGGTTTGCCAAGCGCCTGATGCTCAAGCCCTGGAAGGGCCATGAGTGGGGCGCGCAGAAAGTCAGGAGCTTATTGGAGTGGTGCAGGGATGCTGGCATCAGGGAAGTAACGCTATACTGTTTTTCTGTCCAGAACTTCAGCCGGCCGAAAGAGGAGTTTGAGTATCTCATGGATCTCTTCCGCACAGAATTCGACAAGCTGAAGGAAGATGATTTGCCGGAGCGGGAGGGAATCCGCATCAACATCATCGGCAGGCTCTGGATGTTTCCCAAGGATATACAGGAGCGCCTGCACGCTATCATGGAGCGGACAAGGAATAATACAAAATATATCGTCAATTTTGCCATGGCCTATGGCGGCAGGGAAGAGGTGATTGATGCGACAAGGAAGATTGCCGAGCAGATACAGTCAGGAAAGCTCAGCATCGCAGAAATCAATGAAGAGACATTCTCCAAAAACCTCTACTGGCCGGATGAGCCGGATCTTATCATCCGCACCGGCGGCGAAAGGCGGACCTCTAATTTTCTCATCTGGCAGGGCAATTATGCAGAATGGTTCTTTGTGGAGAAATGCTGGCCGGATTTTGAGAAAGCGGACTTTGAGCAGGTGCTGCAGGAGTACCAGCAAAGAGAGCGAAGATTCGGTCAGTGATCCCGGCGAGCGATGAAATCTGTTATCCCGAGCAGGAATTCCTTTCCCTTAGCACGGAAGAGCGCATCCTGGATGGCGCGCACTGCTTCTTCCATTTTCTGCTGTGCAAGCGCAACAATCGAGTCCAATGAGCGCTGTTTGACAATTTCACGAACTTGGTCCAGCTGCTGTGTAGTCAATTGCTGGTTTCCTAATGCGGAGCGAAGCGTTGCCTGCTCAGCAGGAGTGCCTGCCGCAAGCGCCCGCGCCATCAGGAGAGTGTATTTGCCCTGTTTCACATCAGAGTCAGCGGGCTTGCCGGTCTTTTCCTCATCCCCATACAAGCCGTTGATGTCATCACGGAGCTGGAAGGCGATGCCCAAGGGAAGCGCATACCGGGAAAGCAGCCGCAGCGCGGGAGGCCTGGCGCCGGCAAGGATGGCGCCGACATGCAGCGGCCCCTCCACAGTATAAGTGGCGCTTTTCAGCTCATAGGTTTTCAGGATTTCCTGTTCGCTTCGCAACTCCGGGCGCAAATCTCGTATCTGGCCCTGGATAACCTTTTGCACAAATATAAGGAGTTCTTCAATAGCACGCTCTTTTCGTTTGGAGGGAAATTGGCTTTTGTTTAGTATTCGGACGGCGTGGTCAATTCCATAATTACCAATACAAAGCGCCATGGAATTCCCATAATGTGCATCCCTCTGGCTGGCATACTGTACGTGAATCGTGGGCTTCCCTCGCCGTATGTGATCCCTATCCATAATATCGTCATGTATCAGCAGGTGGCTTTGCAGAAGTTCCATAGCCAGGGAGGCATAAAGTAGGTGATTATCATTTCCGGTGATGCCTGCATTGCCTACATCAGTACCCTTCTGGGCTTTGCTCACCTTATCATATCTGATAGGATCAGCAAAACACGCATAGCCATAATAAAGAAATGCCGCCCGCAGCCGCTTTGCCTTGCGTAGGGTAAACTCGCTCAATGCAGCCATACTATCAACAGTAGCAGCATCAAATCTCCGGGCTTCTTCAACCTTCTCCGGGAAGAATTTCTGTAATGCCTGATCTACCCTTTGCTGATAGTCGACAAGTGTCTGATAGGCATCCATACCAGTACAAATGCAGGCGTTCTTAAAAAGGTTGCCGTCCGGATAGGGAAACAAACATTTAAATATAAGAAAGTTCTTACAAATCTTACTATGGGCATCGATATCACCAGGATGACGTCGAAAGGGCAGGTAGTGATTCCGCGGGACATCCGCCGGGATAAGAGGCTGCGGAAGGGGGAGAAATTTGTGGTATATGATATGGGGGAAAATATTATTTTGAAGCGCGTAGATGGCCTGCGAAAAGCAAAGGATATCAGAGAGTTTGACTCCATCTTTTCCTCGCTGTGGAAGGCCGCAAAAGCCAAGGGCATAACAAAAGCAGACATCGCATCGGAGATCAGGGCGTACCGAGAAGAGCATGCATAGGATTACAGCGGACACCAATATACTGATATCTGCGGTGATCACGCAAGGCAATGAGTTCAGGCTGCTGCAGTTGGCAAAAGAGGGGAAGCTGGCCATAGGCATATCCCCGCATATGCTGAAGGAGTTTGCCGGAGTGATTGCAAGGCAGAAATTTGGGTTTTCTGAAGAGCAGATCGCTGATGTATCGGAAATCGCCACTCGCACACTCTATGCTTCGGCTTGGAGCAAGAGGGCGATTTCCGAGTACGCTCAAGAACACGCCCCGCCCTCCAGGGCGGGGGTTCTTGACGTATGCAAGGAAATAATCAGTGTATGCACGCTGGTGATGCCAAGCAAGGCTACAGAAGTTATACCTGAAGACCCGGCAGATAATAAGGTTCTGGAATGTGCTGAAGCGTTCGGGGCCGATTATATCATATCAGGAGATGAGCATATCATGCGGCTGCGGGAGTATAAGGGTATGAAAATCGTCAGGACAGCCAAATTTCTCGAGATGGTAAACAGCAAAAGCTAAAAGCGCAACACTTATAAACGATAGGGCATCCCCCCCTCTATCCCGTTCGTACTATGTCAAAAACGCCAAAGGGCGTTTTTGATCACACGAAAATCGCCGTGGTGCGGGTAAGATATCCAGAAGCGGTGAAGGCGATTTTTGTTGTTTCGCATAGGAGGGAGCATATGGATCAGAAGCTCATCAGGCACGCATTGGAGGAAATCCGGACTTCTCAGAAGCGGAACTTTACCCAGGCCGTTGACCTGATCATCAATCTCAAGGGATTGAATCTCAAGGATCCTGCGCATCAGGTGGACCAGTACATCCAGCTCCATCATCCCAGGGGAAAGCCGGTGAAGCTCTGCGCTTTCGTCGGGCCAGAGCTGGCAGACCAGTCCAGGGAAGTGATGGACGCAACCATAACTGTTGATGAATTCCCCCAGTACGCAGACAAGAAAAAGCTCAGGAAACTGGCGCGCCAGCACGATTTCTTTGTGTCCCAGGCAACAGTCATGCCAAAAGTGGCCTCTGTCTTTGGGAAGGTGCTCGGGCCAAGGGGGAAAATGCCCAATCCAAAGGCAGGCTGCGTCATTCCCCCAAATGCGAACCTCAAGCAGCTGGCAGCAAAGCTCCGCATGACCGCCCGCGCAGCAGCAAGGACATCTCCATTGATCCAGATTGCCGTAGGCAGGGAAGATATGAGTGATGAGCAGCTTGCAGATAATATCATCACGATATACAATCATATCCTCCACGCCCTTCCTCAGGAGAAGAACAACATCGGCTCGGTCTATCTCAAGCTCACCATGGGAAAGCCAGTCAAGGTGGAGGAAAAGAAGGAGTAGCATGGCCCACGTCGCAGCATACAAACAGCGGATAGTGAAGGAGATTGCCCAGCTCATGCAGGAATATCCGGTGATTGGCGCAGTGGACATGGAAAACCTTCCTGCCCCCCAGCTGCAGAACATGCGCAGGCAGCTGAGAAGCAAGGTAGTGCTCCGCATGGCCAAGCGCAGGCTCATTGCCCTGGCGATATCCCAGGCGAAGATAGCAGGCATTGAGAAGCTGCAGGCGTATCTCACCGGCATGCCCGCTCTCCTGTTCACCGCAGAGGATCCCTTTAAGCTCAACAAGATACTCCAGAAAAACAAGTCGAAGGCGCCGGCAAAGCCAGGCCAGTCCGCCCCCAGGGATATCATGATCACCGCAGGGCCTACTCCGTTTACTCCAGGCCCGGTCATTGGCGAGTTGGGCAAGCTCGGCATCAAGACAGGAGTTGAAGCAGGAAAGGTAGTGATTAAGGAAGATAAGCTCTTGGTCAAGGAAGGCCAAAAGGTTTCCCAGGAAGCGGCAAGCCTGCTCCAGCGCTTAGACATCAAGCCCATGGAAATTGGGTTAAATGTAGTGGCTGTCCTGGAGAACGGCGAGCTGATTCTGAAGTCAGTCCTCACCATTGATGAGCAGCAGTATGCTGCTGATGTGCAGTCCGCGGCAGTATGGGCGTATGCGCTGGCAACAGAGATTGCGTATCCCACCGCAGACACCATCGCTCTATTGATTACCAAAGCATTCCTCCAGGCAAAGGCGCTTGCCATCGGGAACAATATCATGTCTGACGTGCTTGCCTCGGAGCTGCTCACCAAGGCAGGGCAGGAGGCGCTCGGCATCAAAGAAGCAGCGCATATTGAGGCAGATATGAGCATGCCGGAACAGCCGCAAAAGCGGCAAGAAGCAGGAGAGGAAATACCACCAAAGGAAGAAAAGCTGCCAGAAGTGAAGCAGCGCGCTCCACGGGTTGACCATCCGGAAACCGATGCCAAGGTCGCGGAGATGGTGCGGAAAACACAGGAATTCGCCACAGGAAGAAAAGTCACCACAAGGGACATCCTGGCAGAGAATGAGCTGGTGGAAGAGCAGCGGAAGCGCAGGCAGGTATAAAAAGGGGGCACGAATACCAATCCAAGGAGGTAAGAAACATGGAGTACATCTATGCAGCATTGCTCCTGCACAAGGCAGGGAAAAAGATTGAGGAGGCTTCTGTTACTCGGATCCTTGAGGCAGCAGGCGTCAAGGTGGAGCCAGCCAGAGTAAAGGCATTGGTTGCAGCCCTTGATGGCGTGGACATCAGCGATGCCATCCAGAAGGCAGCGATGCCGGTTGCAGCCCCGGTAGCAGCAGCGCCTGCAGCAGAGGCTAAGAAGGAGAAGAAAGAAGAGAAGAGTGCTGAAGCGGAGAAAAAGGAAGAGCAGGCAGCGGCAGCAGGGCTCGGCGCCTTGTTTGGCTAAACTTTTGTTTTTTGTTTTTTCTGTGCTCTTTCTTTTGCCTATCCATGGGATTACAGGAGAAGAAGCGCGAACTGCACGCCATCGGGCAGAGAAAGCAGGAGCTCTGGCAGCAGCTGCAGCAGGACAAGGAGCAGCGCAATGCAATTGTTGAGGCGGTGAAAGCGCTCAGGGAGAAGCGTGATGCGCTGACCAAAGAGGTTGCGCTCATCAAGCAGGAGCAGAAAAGGTTGCAGGCTGCGATAGCTGCGAAGGGCGCAGAGCTGCAGGCTGCCCGCGACGGGAAGAAGCAGATGATGGAGAAGCTCGGCATGAAAGAGCCTCCGGAATCCATCAGGAGAAAGATGAAGGCGATTGAGCAGAAGATCGAGACCCAGGTTATTTCTTTTGAAAAAGAGAAGCAGATGATGGATGCCCTGAAGCGGCTCAAGAAGCAGTGCACAGAGGCAGAGCAGCTCGGCAGCGCCTCTGCCGCGGTTGCCCAGCGTGCTGCAGAATTGCGGGAGCTGCAGGCAAAAGAGCGGGAGGTATGGAGGGATGTCCAGCAGCGGGCAGCTGCCTCCCACCAGCACCATAGGGAGATGCTCGCCAGGCGCAAGGAGCTGGATGCATTGCGGGAAAAGCAGGGGCAGGATTTTGCAGCCTACGATTCCCTGAAAAAGCAGAAAAGGGAGGCTGTTCTTGAGGTGCAGGGCCAGGCGCAGGCGCTCGCATTGCAGAAGGAAGGGCAGGCAAGGGCGCGGGCAGCGGCAGAGGAAGCGCGGAAGAGAGAGGCAGAGGCGCAGCTCCAGGCAAAGGAAAAAGTGTTAGAAGAGAAGATCAGGAAAAAGAAGAAGATCACGACTGAGGATTTATTGGTGTTTCAGGGGAAATAATTATTTCGTAAACTCTGTATACTTGCATCTCCCGCAGCTGATTCTGCTCTTATGCACACCCATGAAGACGCCGGGCCCGCATTTGGGGCAGCTCTTGGGCCTGGCAACAGCATCGCCTTGTTTTGCATACCGCTTCCAGATGCCGGAAGGCGCCTTTTTCTTCGCTGGTGCTTTTTTGTCTGCCATGCTTACTCCTTTTTCTCTTCCTTGGCTGCAACTGATTTCTACCTGGGCAGCATTCCCAATTCCACTTTCTCCGCAATATACCTTTCCGAAGGTGTTTGACTGCTGTAAACAAGCGTACTCACAATTTCCCTAAGTATAGGTAAGGATGCGTATGGGTTCTTCACAGCCTCTTCCCCAAGTTGGAATAGTAAAAGTCCCCCTCCTATTTCGGGATTGAGGATTATTGCATGACTGTAAAGCCGCTTTGCTTCCTGAGTTTCGCCTTTCTTTTCGGCAGTAACAGCCTTATCAAACACATGGTCTGAGAGCTCCTTGGCTTCCCGTACTGCGCGGTCGTAAAGCGAACGCACAGCCGCATATGTAGCATTGAGCTTCTTAACTTTGGAGCCCCCCGTCACTAAGCGATCCTCTAACACGCGCAAAACAGCGAGAATACCAGATTTTGTAGCCTCTAAGCTTTGAATGGCGTCTATTCCGGCGGAGGCTGGTTCCGGAAGAACTTTGATCTCTCCATTGTAGTGACTCAGCAGCCGTTGATAGGTGTCCAATTCCGTTGAAAGATTTTCATGGGTTTTGACACCAATGTACGATCTAAGTCTTTCGACGAGTGAATCTATATCGGAGGGCGCTTTCTTCTTTTCTGCTTTCTTCTCTGCCATAAGGCTCATTCCTTCTTCTCCAGCGCCTTTGCCTTCTTCCCCTTCTTCTCACCCGGCTTGGGCTCAATCAGCTGCTTGGATTCCGGGGAATCATAAACATATGCGGTGAATCCTGCCTGTTGAAATCCGAAGGTCGCATGGATTTGCTTCACGATTATGGTATTTTCCGCAGCATGGTAGCGGGAAGCAAGTTCTGCAGTGAGCGCTGCCCGCGCAGGAGTTGCTCCGCTGAACTGCAGCGTGCCGCGCACCTCTTTCCGCTTCAGCAGAGGCATTTCCTGTACAGTAATGTCAGCAATGTTCATCTGAGCTTGATGGCGTACTCGCCGCCCCTCTTCATGCCGATTTTTTGCGCAATGAGCGACTTCTCCTGGTTTAGGATCATCACCCTGCCCTGCCAGTTGGTGGAAAAGTCAGTCCCGTTGCAGATCGGGCAATGGCTGCCATCCACAAACAGCTTGCATTCCCTGCATGCTTTCTTTTTCATTTGTGCTTCTCCTGCTCTTTCTTGTGCTCTTTCCCTTTCTGTCCCTTCTGCTGCCCCTTCTGCTCTTTCTCTTCCGGAGCAGCCTTCTC
The DNA here is from genome assembly GCA_016203335.1 of Candidatus Woesearchaeota archaeon. Lineage (GTDB taxonomy): Archaea > Nanobdellota > Nanobdellia > Woesearchaeales > JACQNA01 > JACQNA01. Next base: position 10,812 of record JACQNA010000082.1, on the reverse strand, counting down.
CTCAAGCCATTCGAGCTTTCCCAGGCATTCCTGGCGCATGGTCAGGCCGAGCTTCGGGTTAGTCAGGTCTTTGAACGAGACCGCGATGATCTTTGCCAGGCAGAGGTCATTTACCTTCAGCGAGCGCTTGCTTTCTTTGCCGACCAGCACTTTGTCCTTGCTGAAGGAGACAAAATCATCCATGGTCTGGCTCACATGGATCATGCCTTCTGCAGGCCCGATATTGATGAAGGCGCCAAAGTCAGCGATGTCCTTGATCTTGCCGAATACCACCTCATGCATCTCCGGCTTGAAGGTGAGCAGCGCAAACTCCGCATGGTAGTACGCAGCCCCGTCCCCCGGGATGATCACCCCATCCTTGATGTCAGTAATATCAGAAACATCTATCACGATGCCCATGTCTTTGGAGATATAGCCGTCAAACTTCTCCCGCGCCATCTGCGTGACCGCATCCTTGGTCTGCAGGGAAAAGAGGTGCGGCGGCACCCGAATGTGATCCTGTACCTGGACTTTGTAAAACATTTACATCACCTGAAGCATTTTCTTGTTGCGGAGGATAATGCACCGCGGCAGCTGCCGCTGCAATGCCCTGTCCTGCGTTGCAATCAAGAACCCCTCCCCTGATTTCCTGCGCAAGAGCTCGTCAACAGGGAGGTGGGGAGCTTTCAGTATTTTTAAAGCTTTGGTTTTTATGAGCTGCAATGCCAGGGAAGCTGCCCGCTTGTCCCTCCCGCTGCCTGCCTGCATCACCTGCTGCAGCTCTGCAATGCTGCCCTGCAGGACAGCTGCCTGATAGCTGCCGAACAGCCTGCCCAGCTCGGAGAAGATGTCAACATGGAACTGCCCGGGGATGAGCAGGAAGTTGGTATCGAGGATAATGCGCTGCATAAGGGATGATGGTGCTGCGGCGTATAAAAAGGTTTGGGGCGGCAATCGGGATGGTTTGTATACATGTAAACATACACGTATGTGTATGGTAACGAAAACCCCGACAATCATGGAAGATGTGTACGATCTGCTGCGCAAGAACAAGCGCGAGAATGAGAGCTTTTCAGAAGAGATACGAAGGGTGTTGGCGGGAAGGGGAAAGAAAAGCCTGATGGAGTTCTTCGGAATACTCGGCAAAGAAGCAGGAAATAAGATGATGCAGAACTACAAGAAGATACGAAAGAACAGCAGGCATTTCAAAAGGATATCGGGGATTCAGGTGGAATCATACTGAAGAGCGAATGTCTCCGTTACGCTCAGAGGCCCGCCCCGTATTCCACGAACCAGAGCATCGCTCCGGCAAGGGCGAGCAGGGTCAAGCCGATCGCCAGCCGCATCCATTTCTTGTGGCTCTGCCTCCACCTCTCGAGTTTCCGCGTTGACGTTCCCGTATAGACGAACCAGAGGATGACCAGCAGAGGCAACACAAATATCAGGTTGTAGACGATCAGCAGCGTGAGATTGCTGACCGTGATGCCGGACAGGCTTACCAGCCCCAGCACTGCAAGGTAGGCAAATCCGGTGCAGGGCAGCTCAACCAGCGCCACGAATACCCCGAGAAATGCAGGGGCAAGTGGATTGGCATTGATCCTTCGCACGTACATCTTGATGCGCTTGGTCTCGCTGGGAAAGATTGCCAGGGAGATGCCCCTTCCATACCAAAAAAAATCCTTGATCTCCAGCAGCCCGGCAAGGGCGATGATGGCAGCAAGGACATAGTAGGAAACGACGGAAAACGAGCCGAGCTTCCGGATGAAGGGCAGCAGGATCAGCCCGGCCACCAGGTACGTGACAAACACCGCTGCGATGTAGATCAGCCCGCGGATCAGCATCTGGCGTGCTTTCTTGATGGTCTCACTGAGATATGCCAGAAGGAATATCAATACCCCGAATGCGCAGGGATTGATGCTATCCACTAGCGCAGCTCCGATAACAAAAAACAGGTTAATCTCCGCCATCAGCAAAACTTGCAAGTTTCCTTGCCTTTCTTCGCTTTCTTAAAGGTTGCGGAGCATACTACTGAGCAGAATTTCTTGCCCTCAGCGTTGATCACGCCCTTCTTGATAAGCCTCTTGCACACCGTACAGGTATTCATCTTATTCATCTCCGGAAAAAGTAATATCAATCACGTCCCCGTCCTGCCAAGTGTAGCCTCCAAAGGACGTGCTCGGCACCTCATTAACAGTCATGGAAAGCCTTCCGGGAACGCCGGTGCATAAGTCTCCATTGCACCATTCCCCGATACATTCCGATGTAAGCTGCATCCCCATCCCCTCAAAAAACACACTGAGTTGCAACGGAGAAAAATCAGTCACTTGCTTCGTTTCCGGGTCAACAGGCAAGCGCTCGTGGAAATGCAGCTGCCCCCGCTCCTTATGTGTATGGGTTTCTGCAAGCTCTCCTTCTTCCAACCCCATATCAACCTCTTCACCGCAAATCTCCACCCTCAGCTGAGAGTGGATATGCGCCGCCCAGAAGCACTGCCCGGATTCGCAGACCATGATGCCTTCTTCTGCCGATGCAGTTAGGGTAAAATAGTAATAGGAATATCCAATAAGAAGAAGGATGGCAATGGCAGCGGCGTAAAAGAGCTTGGTGGCAGTAAGTTTCTTCTTCCCCACTGCAAAGAGTACAATAATGGCAGCTGTAGCAACCGCTATGCTGATTCCTTGGGCGCGCGAGAGCCGCTGATTGATAACATCATCTGCAGCAGAGCCTTCATCCTCAGAGGCCAGTATAGCAGGAAGGAGGAAAAGGAAGATGAGGAAAATGCAGTTTATTTTCATCAGAGATTCCGGACTTCAGGGCTTTAAAAATCTTGCTTATTTCCACGCCTTCAGCATCCGTACACTGTCATTCATCGGCTCCGGGCTCTCGCAGATGACGGTTGCGTCTTTCCGGTATTTCTTCAGGAAAGAAAGGAGTTCCTTGATCTCCTGCATTGGCGTCACCAGATGCCTTCGTTCTCCCTTTGCAGTATATTCAATCCCGGAGAAATGCGCATGCACATGCTGCACCGGCTTGAGCTTGGTGAATACCTCGTCGTAGTCCCTTGTTCCGGTGCGCGCCAGGAGATGGGCAAAGTCAACGCACATCCCGCATCCGGTTTCTTTGGAAAGCCGGAGCAGCTCGTCAATGTCGCCGAACTGCGACGCCTTTCCTGTGCTCTCCGGCGCCAGGGCAATCTGCCAGCCGTTATGCGCAATCGTCTCCTGCATCTCAAGAATCTCCCGCTTGACAATGGAATACACCTCTGCCTTATCGAGCTTGCCGTAGTACGCAGCATGAAACACCACGCAGGCCGCCCCCAGATAGTGCCCGCGCTCGCAGCTGTCCAGGATCCTTTTTTTCGATGCGGCCACCTTTTCCTTTTCCGCAGATGCCAGGTTGATGAAGTACGGCGCGTGGATGCTCAGCGAGATGCCCTGCTGCTTTGCCAGCGCCCCAACATCCCGGGCAGTCTGGTTGCTCATGTGCACGCTATGGGTGAACTCCACTTCCAGTGCAGTAAGCCCTAACTCCCGGCATCGCTTGAAGCCGTCTGGGTATCCCAACCCCTCTGTCCCGCCCGGGCCGAAGAGAACGCGCATAATGCAACAAAAGAAAACTGGTTTATTAACATATCGGAAATAGGGGGCACTGTAGAAAATAAGGGGTAGCGCCATCTTGCGAGCGGTGAAGCGGCTGCGAGAACATAGCGGAGGGGGGCGTCCATTACGGGGAGGTGCCGCTCTTCCTATTGCATCAGCATGGAGCGAGCCGGCGCTACCCCCAAGTGCAGCGAGATTTTCTACAGAGCCGGAAATAGGGGATACGTTTATAAATCGCAGAGCCTCTATCATTTCCATGAACCTCAAGAAAATCGCTGCTTCCCTTGTCCCTGATGAGGATGTCCTTGCTGAAGTGGAGCAGTTTGTCCAGGAGCTCAACAGGAAGCTCAGGAAGGCAAGGCTTAAGGCAGAGGCAATGGCCGGCGGCTCTGTCGCCAAGGGCACGTTCCTGAAAGGGGATTATGATGTGGATATCTTTGTGCGGTTTGATCCCCGTTATCTTGATAAGGACATCTCCGGGCTCCTCGGCAAGGTTCTCAAGCCTTGGAACCCAGAGCGCATCCATGGATCCAGGGATTACTACCAGATCAGGAATGGGCTGGTCTTTGAGGTAGTGCCCGTCATCAAAGTTGAGGATCCCGCGCAGGCAGCAAATGTGACTGATATGTCCCCCCTGCACGTCGCCTGGGTAAGAAAGCACCGCAAGTACATTGTAGATATCCGCCTGGCAAAGGCGTTCTGCAAGGCAGCGCATGCCTATGGAGCCGAGTCCTACATCAGCGGATTTTCCGGCCATGTGCTCGATATCTTGGTGATATACTATAATGGATTCCTCCCCCTGCTCCGCGCCAGCCTCAAGTGGAAGCAGCATGAGGTGATTGATACCAATAAAGTGTACCGGGGAACAGCGCTCCAGAGATTGAATAAGGCAAAGATATCACCATTGATAGTCATTGATCCCCTGATGCCTGAGCGGAATGCGGCAGCAGCCCTCTCCCGGGAGAAGATAGAACTTTTCAGGCAAGCTGCCAGGGATTTCCTCAGGAAGCAGAGCGAGGAGTTCTTCATTGCAAAAGAGATAACCATTGAGGATGTAAAGGAAAAAGCGCGGGATAAGAGACTGGTAATCCTGAAGGTAGTCCCTAAAAAAGGAAAGAAAGATGTCATTGGCAGCAAGCTCCTCAAGGCATTTGAGCACATCCGGCTCCATCTCCTGAACAATGACTTTGAGCTGCTGGATGCGGGCTGGAACTGGGGAAAAGAGACCTTCTTTTATTTTATCCTCAAGAAAGAGGTCTTGCCGCCTGAAGAGGAGCGGATCGGCCCTCCCGTGCGCCTCAAGAGGAACGTCGAGGAATTCAAGGCGAAGTACCAGAAGGTATTTGTCCGGGGTGACCGGATCTTTGCCAGGATACAGCGGAAATATCGCCGGCCAGAGGAGCTGCTCAGGGACATGTGCCATGATCCCTATGTGAAGGAAAAGCTGCGGCAGGTCCAGGTGAAATAAATGAGCATGCTGCAGCAGATGCACCTCTACACCTTTGGCATCCTGCGGAAGCTGTATGAATATGTCTTGTCCTGGGCGCACCGGAAGTATGCAGGCGCTGCCCTGTTTGTGCTCGCATTCATCGAATCCTCATTCTTTCCCATCCCGCCGGATGTGCTGCAGATTGCGCTGTCAGTCAGCAGGCCAAAGAAAGCGTTCACCTATGCAGGCATCTCGCTCGCCGGCTCTGTCCTCGGCGCCGTATTCGGCTATCTCATCGGCATGTTCTTTTATGAAACCGTCGGAAAGGCGATCATCGCTGCATTGGGGTATGAGGCGTATTTTGCACAGGCAGGGGCGCTCTATAACCAGTATGCTGCCGGAGCGGTGTTTATCGCAGCACTGACTCCCATCCCCTATAAGGTGTTCACGATTGCTGCCGGCGTGTTCCAGATCAGCGTTGTTCCCTTTATCCTCGCGTCTATCGTAGGCAGAGGGCTCCGCTTCATGGCAGTTGCCGCATTGCTGTACTTTTTTGGCGCACGGGTGCAGCAGTTCATCGAGAAGTATTTTAATATCCTTACTATCGTGCTGGGATTGCTGGTCATTGGCGGATTTTTTGCACTGCGGTATCTTGCCTAGAGACTCGTAATTCCCGGATATTTCACAACGTTTATTTTGTTATATAAGCTAAACAATTTCAACCATACACGGTATGTGTACAGTTCAATGCTATGCTCAGATTCCCTCGATTTGAGCATATTCAAATAGTTCTGGTATTAGAGCTGTTTATAAACACGGCGGCAATATCAGAAACTAGTTTTTGTTTCTTTTTCTAGTTTTGCTTATTCTGAGGCATTTTTGAAGGCAATCTCTTGGCAGTGGCTGCTATCCTTTTCTCATCAGATTTGACCTTCCGCTCTAATTTTTTCACATCTTGTTCCGGCGGAAGGTTTTCAGGAACTATCCCGCTCTTCGCAAGCAATTCCCTCACATCTTGGTTGTTCTTAACATGCTCCTTCGTAATATTTGGCTCTCCAAACAGATTATCCCTTTTAACATTGAAATTTGTGATTTCTGCCGCAAGGTTCTTTGCAGTTATCGTTATCGTTGGCCGTTATCGTTGGCAGAAAGTCTGCAAGAGGACGATTATGGGGTAATCTCAATTTATGCTTCATCTGTAATGTAGTGTGCCCTCCAAATAATGCTTGGTCTCCCTTGCTCCTTATTCTGCCAAATCCATCCTCATCTACGCCTCTTTCATAGATTAATTTTGACAATTCGGTTTCTGATGCAACTAATTTTTGCCGCGCATTTATCCTTTCAATCAGTGCTATCCTTTCTTCAATTAATTCCTGCTTTCTGGTTTGGATTGCAAAATAGCTTTGTGCAAATGCTATCTGCTCTTTTTTTGGATCTCCATTCTGAGCAATAAGGTAACACGCATAGCGAGTAAGCATTAAATCATCAATTTCTTTGGTTGCGCCTTTGGGCATTGGTATCGTTTTGTTGATATCAACAAAATGATCAGAGATATTCTGCCCAGAGTTTTTGCAGGAAATTTTGGCTTTATCGATTACATTGACAAAATTTCTCCATTCTTCATAATTCAGCAACTTTTGCAGGTCTCGTGCAAGCCAATATTCAACGCCTTGCTCCTCGTATGCCGACTCTTCAAAGGATTTCCTTAATTGCAGGATTACTTCTTTTTTCATTTTAATCCCATCCCAATGCTTCAAAGAGCGGCTCTATGAATTCTGCTTTTGTATCCTCTTCTTTATACCTTTTAATACTGCCAGATTCAAGAATCCGATTATATTTATCCACAAGCTTTTTTACTAACTCTCGCGCTTGTTCTCGAGTTAGCGGTAGGGAAGCCATCGTTTAGCCTTTGGTGTTGAGTACCCATTTGCACAAACATTTATAAACCTATCACCCATGCGCGCACCCATGGACCTCACCAAAGCGCTGCTGGAGAACGACCCCTTTCCCGACATCCTCGGACAGGAGCATGCGAAGCAGCAGTTAAAGTCTGCTCTCCTGGTGAACAGGCATGTCCTGATTCTCGGCGCTCCAGGAATCGGCAAGACTACATTAGCGAAGAATGTCGCTTCCCTGCTCAATAAGAACTTCATCAGGATCCAGGGCTCCCCTGACCTGACTGCAGAAGACCTGCTGGGCGACATTGATCCAATCAAGGCCATGCAGTACGGCCCCTTAGACAAGCGCTCCTTCACTCCGGGCAAGATATTCAAGGCAGATAAAGGCATCCTGTTCTTTGACGAGGTCAACCGCTGCCCGGAAAAGCTCCAGAACGCCTTATTGCAGGTACTGGAAGAGGGAAAAGCCACCTTAGGCAGTTACACCGTCGATATCCCCGCAAGCTTCATCTTTATCGGCACCATGAACCCTGAGGACTCATCAACAGAGCAGCTCAGCGATGTCTTCCTGGACCGGTGCGACGTCGTCTACATGGGCTACCCGGAGACCGTTGATATTGAGAAATCGATCGTAGTGAAAAAAGGGGAAAAGAAGAATGTCCTGTTCCCGGAGCATGTCCTCACTGCTGCCATCTCGTTCATCCACTGGCTGCGGAAGTCAGAGAAGCTGGAGAGAAAGCCCAGTGTCCGGGCATCCCTCGGATTATACGAGCGGAGCCAGAGCAATGCGCTGCTCCAGCAAAAGAAAAAAGTGGAGATGGAGCATCTCAGAGACGCCATTCTTTCAGTGCTGGCCCACCGGATCCGCCTCAAGCCGAGCGTGAAATATCTCCAGACGCCTGCAGAATTCATCGAGGATGAGCTGAAGCGCTTTCTGCACAGCCACGGCAAGGACGCCGGGGATGCCCCCTGACCTGAAGCAGATCGCCAGGGAATGGGAGCCGATTGATGAGATTTCTGGAAGCCTGAAGATCAGCGACAACAACAAGCTGATGAAAACAGTCATGCAGTCTGAGCAGGATGAGATAGAGAAAGGGAAGCTCATTAACGACGCCATCAACCAGGGCATCGGCTCCTTTAATCCTGACACCATGTTCCGGGACCTGGTCAACAGCTACCAGACAGCTCAGCAGACCTATGGCGAGAGCCTGATTCGGCTGATTGCAGAGTATGATCCCAGCCACATCAGGAAAAATATCAATCTCCCGGAGTTCCGGCGAATCCTCCGCGAGCGGATGCGCAGGAAGGTTCAGGAAATGGCAGATGACGGCCTGCTCGATGGATCAGGAATGATAACAAAAAAAGGGTATGATCTTGCGGGAATCGCATTATATATGCAGGAAATCGATGCCATCATCCCGAAAGGGGTGGCAGGCGAGCGGCTCCACAAGCAGCAGTTCCATTACGGCGACAAGCAGGACACCAAGCCCTTCAGGGGGGAGCGCTACCGGGATATTGCCCTGAAAAGCTCGATCAAGCGCGCAATCAGGAGAGGGCATTTCCAGATCAGCACAGGTGACCTGGAGGTGTTCCAGCGCAAGGCAAAGGGCAGGATCCATATTATCTATGCCATTGACGCTTCAGGAAGCATGAAAGGGAAGAAGATCGAGCAGGCAAAGCGAGCAGGGATTGCGCTGGCATATGCAGCTATCCAGGAAAAAGACAATGTCGGGCTGATCATTTTCGGCTCAGGGGTAAAGGCAGTGGTGCAGCCCTCGCATGATTTTGCCGCGATAGTAAAAGAGCTTGTGCAGGCGCGTGCAGGCAGGCAGACTGATTTTGTCGAGATGCTCGAGAAGGCAATCGAGCTCTTTCCCCGGGATCACGCGACCAAGCATCTCATTGTGCTCAGCGATGCCCTGCCCACCATCGGCGAGCAGCCGGAGCAGGAAACAGTGCATGCTGCAGGCATGGGGCGCGCTGCCCAGATTACTATCTCCATTATCGGCATGAATCTAGACCAGCGCGGCACCGCATTGGCAAAGCGCATTGTGGAGATTGGCCAGGGCAGGCTCTATCTCTGCAGGGACAATGCAGAGCTGGATGCAATCATCCTGGAGGATTATTATAGTGTCAGATAGAAAGTATTTTAAGAGCCAGGGGAGAAAGACCAGATAATGAAGATTTTCGCCTTCACCGACACCCATGGCTCGCGCAGCGCAATGATGAGAGTAAGGAGAGCAAGTGCGCGGGCAGACCTTATCGCCTGCGCCGGCGACATCACCATTTTCCAGCGCAACCTGCATGCGGTGCTCCGGCAGCTCAACCAGCTCGGCAAACGCATACTGCTCATTCCGGGAAACCACGAGTCTGTATCCGTGCTGCGGAATGCGTGCAGGGGCTACAAGAACATCACTGATCTGCACCAGCGCATGCAAAAGATTGGCGATATTCTGTTCATCGGCCACGGCAGCGGCGGGTTTTCCCTCGCCAGCCCGGAATTTGAGGCATTAGTAAGGAAAGAAAAGGGAAGGATTGCCGCTGCACAGAAGATAGTGCTGCTTATCCATCAGCCGCCGTTCGGCTCCAGGGCAGACCGCATCGAGAAGGCGCACACCGGCAACAAGTCCTACCGCGATTTCATCAGCAGGCACCAGCCAGCCCTGGTCATCTGCGGCCACCTGCATGAGAACTTCAGAGTGCAGGATAAGCTCGGAAAGAGCATCATCATCAATCCCGGGCCAGCAGGAAAGATGCTGAAGGTGTAGCCAAGAGCGCCTCAAGAATACAAATCTATTTATAATCAGCGGGAACAGGCGCGCTATGCTCATCACGGAAAAGCTCGGCAAGGTCACGCAAAGCAGCATCTACCGGAAGTGGAAGCAGGGCAACAGCGACGCATTCCTTGCGCATCTCTTCTTCTCCTCTGACGATCCCGGGCACATGAACGCCGGGTTCTACCTGCCGAAGACAGACCGGATGAAAGTGTTCTCAGTGAACGGCGATGTCCAGGAGCATGCTGATGAGGAAATCCTCAAGCAGCCGGATGCGGTGGTGGAGCGGCTGGAGATAGGCAGCGTGCGGGTAGATATTGAGCAGGCGATCAGCGGGGCGGCTGCGCATCTCCAGGAAAAGTATCCCCAGGAGCATCTCCTCAAGCATTTTGTGATTTTGCAGAGCATCGGCAGCCCCTTGTATAATCTTACCCAGTTCACCAGCAGCCTGCATATCATCAATCTCCGCATTGATGCAGCGACCGGGGAAATCATCAGCGAGAAGCGCTTCTCGATGAAGGAGTTTCAGCAGAAGTAATGTGCAGCCGATTGCCGTAGGCTAACACAAATGGGAAACCTGGCTATGCTTATAGCAAATTGCATAACTTTTGGAACATTTTACTTGCAATTTACTATTTAGCGAATCTCACGAAAGTTCCAGAATTAACGAGATTCGCTATTATTTGAGATTGCTTATGCAGTCTCCGTAGTTATTGTTCTCTTCCCACTGGCATGTATTGTTAATGCACGAGCATGATGTTAGCCTTAAGCAAGCGTATTCTTCTCTCCATTCGCATGTTGTTATTAAGCCTTTCACCCTTTCTTTTGCTCCGCAAATCTGCCCGGAGCAGCCGCCCGTTAAGCAGTCAGCATCTGAAGCGCATTCTATATTTGTTGTTTGTGCTGGTTTGTCCTGCTGTTTTTCTTTTGGTGTTTCTTCAGGAGTTTCGCAGCTGATTAAGAAGATTGCTAAGACTAAAATTGGAATGATCCTTTTTATTTTGAGTCCCATTCTTTTTTTCTTCCTTTTAGCGTGTCAATTAGCTTAATAACCTCAGGAATAGTTTCTTTAACTTCCTCTACAGATATATCCTTGCCGTAGTAATTGATCCGGTTTCTGATCTTTCTGAGCC
>JACQNA010000096.1 GCA_016203335.1 Candidatus Woesearchaeota archaeon | reverse complement strand
GCGTTGCTTGCATCGCTTGGTTCCTTTCTGGTTAATGGGGTTGTTCGGGTGTGCCACGCAGCCAGCCCACAGTTGCGGCTCGCTTACTCGATGGGCGTTGTTCCGGAAGCCTGCTTGCGCCGAGGTGCGTATCGTCTTTCCTTCCTGGCGAAAAGAAATGCGGCGCCCAACAGCAGCAGGGCAAAGCCCACGACGCTGGCGTCGTGCCATGTGAATTCGTCCACCCAGATGTCGTGGATGACGAAAGCGGCAACCAGCGCGATGAGAACAACGATGAGCTTCATGGCTCGACTCCTTTCTGTGTTCCTTCTTTTTGGTTAACAAAACAAGCACGGGCCCACTCCCCCGTCACCAGGAAAACCATACAGGATCAACATGAGCCCATGCCGGTTGTTCTCTTACTCGACAAAGTGGATGATAGGGCAGAGGCGCTTTGCCTTTGCCCGGAGAAAGGCGCGGAAGAGCTGCCAGAATTCACGGCATGCAGTTCCGATGTGCAACCACCTGCAAATGGGTAGGCAAAACCACAGCAGGAAACAGCTGGCAAGCACGAGTACTATCACCAGTTTTACAGCGCCGCCCAGAAGGTGAATGAGGAAAGAAGCAACAGAAAAGAAGAGATATATCACCATGGCTGCTAGAGCAGCGATAAGATAGTACAGTAACGGTGGGACTAATTCTTCGGGGTTGCCGATATGGCTAAGGCTTAATGCGCTTCTCCTCCAGAGCTGCATGGTCTGGAAGGGGAATACTCTGTCATAAGCAGGACTGTCAGGCTGTTCCCCTTTCCCATACCACCTTGTTTTCTTCCAGGAGACCGGCCGCTGGGCGAAGAGCACCAATGCAAGGATAGTGCCCAGGGAGTACACCGGGAGAGAAACCACTCCGATACTGATCCATACGAGCAGGGAGAGTAGTATTCTCCAGAAAAACCGGCAGAGGCTTGCTTCGCTTGGCTTGTTTGAAGTATAGCCGTATGCCAGCACGTATAAGATGCCACTCTTCTTGAGTTCCATGTGGTACTCCTTTCTTTGCCAAAGGGCTTACTTCCTGCAGAACGTTGCAGTTAGCGAGCGCTGAGCTGCGCCCGGATGCTCGTCAGGCGCGATACGAATTCCTGCCTGGTGAGCACGGTCTGGGACTGATCGGCCTTACCCAAGCGATGCGTCAGCACAGCATTGCCGGTTGCCAGGAGCGCATGAGAAGCCCTCTCGTTCTGCGTGAACATGGCGAGGAAGGCTTCATCAAGCATCTGCTGGTACTCGTCCGAATGACGATCGATCGGCTTACCCTGCCACCAGAGCGTTTGGGTGCGCCACCACTTTTTCTTTTTGCCGGTGAATTTGGCTTTTTTTCCCACCAGCGTACAGACGAATTCCTGCCTCTGGGAATTTTTCTCCTTAAAAGACTGGAGAAGCCCCTCCATTGAGGCAGCTGCCACACCACGGAAGACAAACGCGTGCGGAGCAAAGTTGCTCAGGGCAGCGGCTGGCCAGCCATTGCCGGAACGGATGTCCATGGAAATTGCCCTCCTCTCAGAAATCGCTTGATGGCGAAAATGGAATGGTTGCGCGGGCGGCAGGGATCGAACCCGCGGCCTCTTCTTTAAGAATGCCCTAATATCCGATTGCCCGTATCCCTTTTATCCTTGAGAAGTGCCTGGTGTTTCCGGTAATGATAGTATCGCAATTGTTTGCCAACATGATCGCTGCTATCAGGCAATCGTTGTGGTTAATGCCTTTTCCCTGTTTGACCAGTGATGCGAAAAGGGATGCTGCCTGCTTTCCCCATCCTCGGCCGTGGAGGATTTCCATGGAATCGAGCAGCCGGAGAGCAGCTTGCCCTTCCTGTTTGCTTGTTCCATAAAGATGTGTTCCCAGCAGCACTTCAAAGATGTTAATTTCTGTTGTTGCGATGGCATCAGTATGCCGGCTGAGCATCTGTATCGCATCCTCTTTCCCCTTCAGGAAGTCAATGATGCAATCAGAGTCCACGCAGATCATGCAGCACATCCCTTGTGGATTTTGCCCGGAGCGATGCGAGCCCTTTCTTTATGCGCTCGGTATCCACATCCCTCCACGCGCCGGCAAACTGCATGATATCCTGCTGCTTGCCCACCATTCTCCTGATTATCTGCGAGAAGCTTTCACCCCTCTGCTTGTTCCGCGCCAGAAGGTCGTATGCATCATCCATCAATGATATCGTCTTGGTGGCCATGCACAGACTGGCCTGTGCACTGCTATATAAACCTTTCGTGCGGGCGGCAGGATTTGAACCCGCGGCAAAAAGAGTTCCCTTATGCCGCTCTTGCTTCAACGACCAGCCGATTCTTTTCCGGGTGGATGTAGGCCTCTTCGCCCTCTTTCAGTTGGAGATAGTCGGCAATCGGCTTGGGGATGCGCACCGCCAACGAATTGCCTGTCCGGGTTATTTTCGTCTTCACGCCCAGATTCCAAATCCCTTTCTGCTTTGCAGCTGCCTCTATTTTCCTGGTAGCTTCCTCATCAGTAAACGATTCATTGCATACGGAGCATACGCTTGCCGGGAACTTGCCCAGATACACGCCGAACATGTGCTCCTCTATGGCTGCCTTCTTTAGATTCCCCTTCCCGCAGATTGGACATTTCATAGTCTCACCTTGGCTTCACCGTTATAATGAAGTGATCATCCTTTATCTTCCTGGCAACCACGCAAAAGTACCGGTAATAATACAACAGCTTACCGGGGTTTTGCAGCGCCTTTGATCCCCGCGCGATCGCCTCCTCAATCTCCGCTTCTGATATTCCCCGGACGACCATTTGCTCCCGCGCATGTTTGCTGAACAGCAGTGCCAATGTAACACCTGTAAATACTCGTATGTACAATAAGTATATAAGCCTTGCGCTTCGCGCGGGCGGCAGGGATCGAACCTGCGATATTTTCCTGAGCCAGGAAACGCTCTGCCACTGAGCTACGCCCGCACAGACCCTGCTTTGTGCTTGGGGTTGCACGGCAGGGTCTGCTGGACAAGGTCACAGCATCATGACTTGCCCATGGCACATACTGTCATCAGGTCCCCGTCTTGTTCCCGGACTTCGATATGGTCCTCATCTTCTTCGACCACATCGGGCCAGGAGGCGAGAGCCCATGACTGGAGTGTAGCATAGGCGCCCCTTTCCTCTTTACGATGCACCCCATGTGCATCTTGCTCCCCGGGCAGGATTCGAACCTGCAACTCCCAGTTTTGGAGTGCTCTGGTCAATTGAGCTACCGGGGTCCGTGGGCTAATGCGGTGGCCTGCGTTGTTCCTTGTCGAGCGGTCTGCGGTAGTGGTCGGATTCCTCCCTCCCCGAAGGCCCGGGCCTCGAGAGTTCCTCTCTGATATCCAGTAGGGTGTTGAGGATGCAGAGTGTTGCCGCGCAGACGATTTCATCTCGCGTTGCTCCGGTTCCCATTCGCTGAACATTCACTGCACCCTCCACATCTTTTGCATCCACGCTTATCATCTCTGCAACCGCGCGGAACGCCTTCCGGTATTTGTTACCCATATCGTCTCCTTCTTGAGTGTTGAAGTGCACAACAAGGCTGGCGGCGGCGAACGGGAATGGTGTTCCCGATATTCCCAGCAGGCATTGTTTTTTTGGGTTATTTGACGGGCCTTTTCCTTTCGTTGTCTCGCCCGAACCCTTTGCCCGTAACGGAATCGCGCCAGCCGCCAGCTGTTTTGTTCTTTTCACCACGCCATTGAGATGTATCTTGTGTATCTCACCAATGCGGCGGTGAGCGGGACATGGAGAATCTCCTTTCCGATAAAATGCCCGCTATTCAGCCATCGATTCCGGGCTGGAATGCTCGCAAATCAGGCGGGGCATACTCGAAGATTACCTGCGCCAGCTGTTTCGGGCTGATGCCCCACCAGTCTACGGCAATGTGTTTGAAGATATCATCAGCAGCAAGCTGATCGTTTCTCAGCCCCTGATAGTGGAAGTGAGTCCCGCCTCTGTCTTCGGCATTTTCACCTGCATCACGGAGCTGAACAATGTACCCATTTACGGTCCGGGCAAACAGGAGAAGGGCCAGAGATTCCGCCTTGGGGCACAGATCCGTGATGTCCACAACCCTGGTTACGACAACAGATTTCTGCTGGAGATGGCTGTTGTCATATAGACCAAGCTTCATCCCTTTACGGTAGGGTAGGACAGATATTCTTACTTCCGAGTTCCCGCGCAGCACCCGCTGAAGCCTCTGCTTGGTAATCCGCCCACTTTCAATCTGGGCAAACAGCTCTTTGATCTGGGCAGGCGTCGGGGCATCCGAGGCCCAGCCAGCAGCATGCGACTTTGCCATCGCACACCTCCTTCATGTTGCCAGTTGATTGTTTGTCCTTGGTGTTTTGTTTGTCAAGAGCAACTTTACCTTCACGGCGCTCGGATCATCGCGCACCTCGCTGTGCTTGGTTTTGCGGTTCCGCTGGCTGAAGTACCAGCAGCTGCCCCATGCCGTGAATTATGCTTGGGTGGCAGAGGGGGCGGCCCGGCTGTTGCCCGTCAGTTGGACAGGGCGGCGCCGGCGGTCCTGGCGGTCGTCGTGGCTATCGTGCTCTGGGCGCTCAATGAGCGCGTTGCGTTTCTGCTGCTGCATCGTTGCATGGCAGTTTCTCCTTCTGGTTTGTTGGTTGTTGGCATCATTGTTACAGTATGCCTTGGTTGGTGAGTCGTCGTTCAATCGTTGCTCAGTTGTCTGCTGTTTTTGTTACGGCGCTCGGATCATCGCGCACCTCTCGTGTGTTTTGATTTTGCCAAATGGTATGCCTGGAGGTAGGGCAGTGGTTGAACAGTTACATTTCTCGTGTCAGGATTCAGTCCACCGGCAATCCCTGCAGCTGCCTCTCCATCCGGACGCAGTTTGCCGGATCGATGGGCTTGGTATGGCCGTCAGTGAGAAAGAAAAGCGCCTCTGCAACCATGTCCGTTGTGCTCGGGCATCTCTGCGGGACAGCCTGCGTGAGCGGCGATTTGGCTCCCGGCAGCAGCCAAGCAAGAAGAGCGACCACCGCGATTGACGCGATGATTACGCTTAAGATATGCAGCACCATACACACACTCCTTCCTTTCTGATGCGGCTAAGTGAAACAGATTGCCCCTGCCCGGCGTTGGACAGCCCCTAGTAGGAGGTCGTCACCAAAGGCCATCCGCAGCCGGAGCAGGGGCGTTGTGGTCATTCGACGAGTTCGCCGAATCGGTCGATTTTTGTCGTGCGCGGCGCATCTGCCTCGCTCAGCTCGCCACCCTTTCAGAGAGAGGTGAAGTGTTTGCAGTCCCTTTATCTGCAGGGTTGTGCTACTTGCGCCGCAACTCATTCAACAGGGTGCGCAGCCCCTTCCGGTCGGCTCTGCTCGATCGGGAATTTCTGCGGGCAGATGTTCTCGCATTCGCCACCGCCAAGCAGATTAGCCGCAACACACTGCCCGTAGCAGTCGGGGAAGGGAATGGATGCCAGCTTCCCTGGGTTTTGGTCGTGCGGGCCGTACACCCGGGGTTTGTTGGTGATACTGTCAGGAAAGACTCTGCGCATAGGAATGCCCTTTCAGCGGTTGGAAAGTGTTGGGAAGTTCATGTGGTTTTACTTCAGCGCTCATCAGGCTTCTGGGCAGAGGTGTCAGCCCGAAGCGCCTTCACCAGATCCGCGACAATCTCCTGATAGACCGCGGGAAGCGCGCCGTTCTGCTTGTTGCGGCGCTCCATGATCTTGTTGTAGTAGGGATCGAGCCCATGGAACACCACGCTGAACCGCAGGGTTGCCTGCTCAGCCTTGCCTGCCTTACGTAGACCGTCAACAAAAGCAGGCTTGTGCCGCGCGTAGAAATGGCGGAGGTAATCCGGATCAGAGAACTGGGTGGTGATGGCCTCCAGGATGCTCCGGTAGATTTTCCAGGCGAGCTGAACCTGTACGGGCTCCGGCTCATCAAAAGACTTCTTGTTTCCTGCCCAAACCGCACGTTCGATGTCGCCGTGGCCGAATCCGGAGAAATAGGTGTCATAGGCCAGCTGCCGAATCCGCGAGCACATATCTTCGGTGATGCTCCACGTCAGGTCATTCCAGTCGCATTCCTGAATCACCACCTGCATCGCCTTGTCCACGAACGGATCAGTCACGATATCCGCGAAGGTATAGAGAGCAGGGGTCTGGCTCATCGCCAGCGATCCGGCGGTGAGCGACAGAACGGTGAGCAGGATGATGTATGCGCGTTTCATGTGCGTTTCCTTTCTCATCCGGATATTTGCGGATGATGGGTTGATGAACAGACAGCAGAATGATTGAACAGGCTGTGCCTTTCCTCACCGGGCTCTCCAGCGCGCGATGTCTTCCTCAACCATGCGGCGGAGTTCCTGGTAAGGGAGCAGGAAGTCTGGCGGCAGCCATATCCGGAATGCATGCACCTGCATCTCTGGCAGGGGCGGAAGCGGCTGCCCGGGCTCCTTGGGGGGCTGCGCATAGGCTCGCGCTTCGATGAGTGCGAATAGCCTCGCCGAATCAGTGGAGTCCAGAGTCATCCGGAGGCGGTAATCGGCATACTGCCTATTCTTCCCATTCCCTTCAAATATCCTGCCGTCGAAGATGCGTATGATGGCATCCTCGGAAATGACGGTGAGGAACGGTGTGCCCTTCGTATTATAGTACACCCTGGTCCCGCTGGCGAGGATCACGAAGTGCTCGGTGCCGTAGGGGTTGCCCGGCATCCACTTCAGCGAATCCCGTTGGAGGATATATTCCCGGAGTGCAGTTTGGATTGCATTTGATCCGTACTTCGGCACCGGAATGACGTCAGCATGGGCATTGCCCGCCATGGCGGCGAGCAGCAGGATGAGAATGATATGCAGCATGGGAACAACTCCTTTCGTGGTGAAACAGGTTACGCGGTGTTGTTTGGTTTTGGTATGTGGGCTACTTGCGAACAGCCGCGAAACGGAATACCTCGTTCCAGTTAGTAGTCCCAAAGCCCAAGCGCAGGTAGCGCCTCGAGCCGTCCGCGTCGAGGTATGGGATACTACGGGGGGGCACTCCGGTTCGGACAAGCGAAACCAAACGCTATGATTGGGAACTTGCGCTGGACGCCCGGATACCTTTTGCCGAAAGCGAGAAGCTCGTGAAGCTCGGCCAGGCGGTAGCCCATGGCATCAATCCTCTACGCTCCTCCCATAGCCTACGGTGATGGGGAAGAAGATAATACCTGTGCCCCGGCCGGCGGATTTCGCGGTTTGTGTTCGTGCCATATATCCCTCTCTTTCTGGCTGCTGTTTTTGCTGTGTTGGCTGCAAACTGCGATGGCAGTGAATGTTCTGCTACTTTTGCTTGCTGGGTTTCACGCCGCGATCCTTGCATGCCGGAACCGCTGCTGCCACTCCTTCAAGCTGTACTGGTACTTCCGGCAGCAGTTCCCGTCCCAGAAGTGGCGGTAGACCACGCTGCTCTCGCCGGAGACGCGGACAGCCAGCTGATGGCCCGGGCGCAGCTCCGTGGCGGTGAACATGCCGTGGTACGCCTCTGTCCGGAAGAAAAAAGCCTGGAGGGGCTGCCCGTGATTCCTGCTGATGATGCGGAAGGTGTCGAAATGGCGCTGCACCGAAGCAGGCGCCAGGATGGTTGCGGTGAGGAAGCAGCTCGGGGAGGTATTCCTGCCCGGCACCACCACCAGCGCGCGATTCTTTGACATGATGACATCAAACGCATTCCGGGGCAGCTGCCACCACTCCTCCTTGTAGTTCCACTCGGGCTGGGCAAAGGTGGGGATAAAAGGCGATGTGTGCCAGTTGATCCCCTGCGCCATCGGGAAAAACCTGCCGGCCATGCCCTGGCTGCTGGCAACGAAAGAGACACTGCTGTTCACGTGGTACATGATGCGCCTCGCTTTCTCTGGTTGAAGTGAATTCTTTCCAAAAACATTTCATTGACTGCTGCGCTGATTGTCCAGCATTACTGCACATTCAACCCCAAAGCTGCCCATAGACTACCTCCTCGTGTTGGAGTGATGGGATTGTGGGCACTTGGTGTCTTGCCCGCGGATTATCTGCTGAGAAAAAACGCAGCGAGCAGCGCAGCAGCCGGAGATTGATTACGCCGTCGTCACTTCTTCCGGCGCCTCTTCCCATCCCGGGACCTGGTGCTCATGCAGCCTGATGAGTCTGCCCGGGGGGAGCGGAATGGACTCGAAGGTATCCCTGCGGATACAGACAGACTGCTCACCTGCCTTGAATGTGCAGTCAGAGTAAGTATGGAATACGCAGCCAGAGCCAGTCCTGAAGACGCAGTCAGAGCCAGTCCTGAATGTGCAGCGATGACCGGTGTTGAATGTGCAGTAAGCGCCAGTCCTGAAGACGCAGTCATAGCCTGTCCTGAAGACGCAGTCAGAGGCGGTTTCAAAGAGACAGTCATGGCCGGTTTCAAAGGTGCAGTGATTGCCGGTGATGAAAGCGCAGCGGTGACGGACATTGAATGTCCAACCATTCTCACCGCTGAAATCCAGCACCAGATCACTCTCTTTGCTGGAGAATGTCTTTGCACCTCTGTCGATGACGTACTTGCCCGGATCGAGCGGCTTGCCGAATTGGGTGATCGAATACATGGTATGCCTGCCTTTCGGTGCGTTTGGCGGTGAACCAGCATTGGAATCGGTGTTTATGCTGCCGGAGACCGCGTTTCCGCGTCAGCGAGCCGCTCCCCGATGGGCGAACACGGTGGCGAGCCAGCTGTGGAGCCGCTCGAGAGTGGTGAGCAGACCCAACTCTCTGCGCAGCTCCGCAACCGACCAATTGTGCTTGCCCAGCACACGACCCTGAGTATTCGTTATGGTTACCGCAACCTCGATGCTGCCCAGCCTAGCCATCACAGAATCGAGATAGTAGGAATTCCCATTCCTGAACGAGCGATGGATGACGATGAACGTTTCTCCTTCATCCACCATCCTCAGCTCATACATCCCCTGCCGCAGGCTCAGAATTCCCCGGTCAATCTGCTCCGACGGGCCTACCCAGTCGTTGGCCGAGCCGACGATGAACTCTCCGGCCATGCCGATGTCAGCAAAGAATCTGCCGAGGCTCTGGTCTTTTGTTAAGGTCACATGTGCCATTGCGTGTATCCTCCCGAGACAAAGTGTTGAAATAAGGTTGCGTTGTGCGCCGGTGTTGCTCACCGCAGCGTCGCCGGGCTTCCCCGCTCGCCGAGGCAGAGCGAGCCGCCGTAGAACGCTCTGATGTAGGTGTGGAACCTCCTCTTCTCGACGGACTGCGAGGAATCCTCCTCCACCGGCTTCAGCCGATTGTAGATGACCTGCAGAATCTCGTCCTCCTGCATGATGCTGGGCGGGATCTGATGGACGCAGCCCTCGAGCGTGATGTAGGAAACGAGGAACGGTTCCTGTACAGCCGGAGACTCTTGGCCTTCCTGAGGCGTCGGCTTGACGATTCCGAAGAGCAAAACAGCGCCGCTGACCGTGAAAAGCACGCCGAACGCCGTCATCCCTCTATTGCGTTGCACCAGTATGCTGAAGAACAGCAGACCAACCCCCATCGCCATCACAAATATGATGAGGATGATGCGCGCGGTATCCATGGCTTTCTCTCCTTTCTGCAGAGTGGATCTGTTGACGGACGCCTGCGAAGCATTCCACGCATCACCTGCGCACGCGCTTCAGTTTCGGCTGAGCTTGATCCATGAAGTAGCGCAGGATGTGCTGCTCTGCCGCATGAACTGCCGGCTCGTTCGGGGCGTTGAGCGCATCAGCGAGCATCTGTTCCAGGATGGGGTCGTTGAGCTGCCGGTCGGTAAACAAGATCTTCGGATTGGTAAGCATGATCTCCGCCGCAAAATCAATCGGCGATAACATCGATGTGGGGAACGGCAGATCTTCGATGAACGTGCCCGGCATCACCTGGAGCGCTCCATGCTTCTCCTCCCGCGTTGCCGTATCCGGTGATTGCTCACTCGCCAGCCGCGCCTCCCGGATCCTGGCCAATGCCTGCTCCTGCAGTTCGTGGCTCTGGTACGAGCGCCAGTACTTCCAGGGATGCTCGCCGACAATGTAGCCCCAGTCGTTGACGGTCGCGCGGTGAAAATGCACGGTATTCCCTTCTTTCAGGATTACATCCAAGTGTTGAGTGAGGGGGCCGCCCCCGGGATGCTCCGAACTCCTCTGCAGGGAGCTGTGATCTTTTGCGTGCTCATACGCCCAGGTGAGCAGAGCGTCCTTCTGTTTCAGATTGTTGTCCTCAATTTCCTGACGAATGAACAGCGCCACGAGCGCGAGCAGCACAAATGCTGCTGCAAAGACTGTTGATCGGGACATTGCTGCACCTCTCTTCCACGTTTTTGTGTTGCGGGTGAACGGGATGGAACGGCTACTTCATCGGATACTACAGAGACAGCACCGGCTGCCCGCGATCTACTGCCTTGTCGGCTCCAGCTGGACGCGGACGATGAGACCATGCTTCAGGGAGATGTCGAAGATGGCGGCCCTCGCGCCGACAATTCTCTGGC